>DALYGT010000306.1:0-2018 GCA_031971375.1 Burkholderiales bacterium
CGCGCGTCGACGTGATCGGCAGCCCGGACAACCTGCCGCTGCTGGGTGGCAGCGCAGGTACCGTGACGGCGCAGGAGTTGCGCGACTCGAGGGTGTTCACCACCAATGAGGCGCTGCGGCGCATCCCTGGTGTCAACGTGCGCGACGAGGAGGGCTTTGGCCTGCGGCCCAACATCGGCATCCGCGGCCTCAACCCGACGCGCTCGACCAAGGTCACGCTGCTTGAGGACGGCATCCCGGTCAGCTACTCGCCCTATGGCGACAACGCCAGCTACTACCACCCGGCGATCGACCGCTTCGACCGGATCGAGGTGCTCAAGGGTGCCAATGCCCTGCAGTTCGGCCCGCAGACCATCGGCGGCGTGATCAACTACATCACCCCCGATGCACCACGCGAGTTCCGCGGCTACGTGCAGGGCACGGTCGGCAACCGCGACTACTTCAACGGCAAGGTGAACGTCGGCGGCGCAGGATTCCTGCTCGACTACACGCGCAAACAGGGCGACGGCGCGCGCGACAATCTGCACCACGAGATCGACGACCTCAACCTCAAGTGGGTCGGACAGATCAGCGACCGCCAGGCCATCACCCTGCGCGGCAACTACTACCACGAGGACTCGCTGGTGACCTACTCCGGTCTGACCGAGGCCGAGTTGCGCCGGCTGGGCCCGCGCTACAACCCGTTCCGCAACGACACCTTCAAGGCCGAACGCTTTGGCGCCTCTGCCACCCACGACATCGACCTGGGCCATGGCGCGGTGCTGACCACCAATCTGTATGCCTCGTACTTCACCCGGGACTGGGTGCGGCAGTCGAGCAACAGCACCGATGGCCAGCACGCCGGCTGCAACGCCAAAGTGACCATCGACGGCGTCACTTCGACCTTTACCGCACACCGCCTGGCCGGCCGTGCCGTCGACCCGTCGACCCAGTTCAACTGCTCGCAGGGCCGTCTGCGCGACTACGTCACCTGGGGCATCGAGCCGCGATTGGCGGTCAGCAACCGCCTCGGCGAGTTCCAGATGGGCCTCAAGGCGCACTTCGAGGAGCAGAGCCGCGTCCAGATCAACGCCAACGCGCCAACCTTCGACACCGCGACCACGCTGGCACGCGCCGAGGACAATCTTCGCCGCCTCGACGCCTACTCCGGTTTCATCGCGCAGCGCTTCGACCTCGGCAGCGTCGCGGTCACGCCCATCGTCCGCCACGAGTCGATCGACTCGCGCCGCAGCAACCGGCTGCCTGGCGGCGCAGGCGGGTCGGCCACAGTGAGCGAGACCAGCCCGGGCATCGGCGCGACCTGGAACCCGACCACCGAATGGACCGTGTTCGCGAGCCTCTACCGCGGTTTTGCGCCACCGCGCGTCGAAGACGTGATCAACGGCAGCGGCGTCGCCGTGGACGTCGCCCCCGAGCGCTCGACCAACTTCGAGCTCGGCCTGCGTGGCAAGCCTTGGTCCGGCACCTCGCTACAGGCCGCCTACTTCCGCAACGACTTCAGCAATCTGGTCTCGGTCGGCAGCATCGCTGGTGGCAGCACGCCGCTGTCGCAGGGGCAGGCGCTGTTCGAGGGCGTCGAGTTGTCCGGCCGCGCCGAACTGGGTCGTGGCCTCTGGAGCCGACTCGCCTGGACCTGGCTGCCGACCGCCGATCAGGAGACCGCCTTTCGCACCGTGCCAGCACCCGGCGGCGCGACCGCCCTCACTTGCACCAACTCGCTGGTCAACGGCGTGTCGACGAGCTTCTGCAGCGCCGCCGGCAACCGGCTGCCCTACGCCCCGAAGCACACGGCGACACTGGCACTGGGCTACGCGAGTGGCGGCCTCCGCGGCGAGATCGAGGCGCAGTACGTCGGCGACCAGTTCAGTGACTTTGCCGAGACGCGCGACCCGACCGCCGACGGCCAGCGTGGCCTCATCGACGGCTACACGATCGTCAACGCGACCGCCTCGTACCAACTGGCGCCAAAGGGCGCGACGCTGTTCCTGACCGCCAAGAACCTGTTCGACCGCGACTAC
>DALYGT010000307.1:0-1999 GCA_031971375.1 Burkholderiales bacterium
ACATCCTTGATCGATAGGTTGACGCCCACGCTCGCCCCATGGAAAACAAAAACGGCTCCATATTGGAGCCGTTTTGGAGCCACGTCAAAACATCGATCAGTAGCGGTAGGTATCCGCCTTGTACGGCCCTTCCTTCTTGACGCCGATATATGCGGCCTGCTCGTCGGTGAGCTCGGTCAGCATCGCGCCGACCTTCTTGAGGTGCAGGCGGGCGACCTTCTCGTCAAGGTGCTTGGGCAGCACGTAGACCTTGCCCTTCTCATACGACTGGCTCTTGGTGAAGAGCTCGATCTGGGCGATGGTCTGGTTGGCGAAGCTCGACGACATCACGAACGACGGGTGCCCCGTGGCGCAGCCGAGGTTGACCAAGCGGCCCTTGGCCAACAGCGTGATCTTCTTGCCATCCGGGAAGATGACGTGGTCGACCTGCGGCTTGATCTCGTCCCACTTGAGCTTCTCCAGCGCGGCGACGTCGATCTCGTTGTCGAAGTGGCCGATATTGCAGACGATCGCCTCGTCCTTCATCGCGGCCATGTGCTCGTAGCGGATGACGTTCTTGTTGCCGGTGGCGGTGACGAAGATGTCGGCCTTGTCGGCGGCGTATTCCATGGTCACGACCTTGTAGCCTTCCATGGCGGCCTGCAGCGCGTTGATCGGGTCGATCTCGGTCACCCACACCTGGGCGGACAGCGCACGCAGCGCCTGGGCCGAGCCCTTGCCGACGTCGCCGTAGCCGGCCACCACCGCCACCTTGCCGGCGATCATCACGTCGGTGGCGCGCTTGATGGCGTCGACCAGCGATTCACGGCAGCCGTAAAGGTTGTCGAACTTGCTCTTGGTCACCGAATCATTCACGTTGATCGCGCGGAACTGCAGCGTGCCCTTGGCGCTCATCTCGTTGAGACGCAGCACGCCGGTGGTGGTCTCCTCGGTCACGCCGATGATCTGCGCGGCTTTGCGCGTATACCAGGTCGGGTCGACGGCGAGCTTGGCCTTGATGGCGTTGAAGAGGCAGGTCTCTTCCTCACTGCCGGGGTTCGACAGGACGGAGACGTCCTTCTCGGCGCGCTGGCCGAGGTGCATCAGCAGCGTGGCGTCACCACCATCGTCGAGGATCATGTTCGGGCCTTCGTCGGCGCTGCCAGCCGGTCCGAACTCGAAGATGGCATGCGTGTAGTCCCAGTAGTCGGCAAGCGTCTCGCCCTTGTAGGCGTAGACCGGCGTGCCCTTGACCACCAGCGCGGCAGCGGCGTGGTCCTGCGTCGAGAAGATGTTGCAGGAGGCCCAGCGCACCTGCGCGCCGAGCGCCTGGAGCGTCTCGACCAGAACTGCGGTCTGGATGGTCATGTGCAGCGAACCGGTGATGCGCGCGCCCTTGAGCGGCTGGCTCTTGGCGAACTCCTCGCGGATGGCCATCAGGCCCGGCATCTCGGTCTCGGCGACCTTGATCTCCTTGCGGCCCCATTCGGCCAGCGACAGGTCGGCGATGGCGTAGTCGTTCTTCAGGCCAGCTTGGTTCATTTCAGCCACGGCGTTCATGTGTTCTCCTTGAACGGTGGCCGGGAGGCAGCGGTGGACTCACCCTCTGCCCGTGCCCGGCACGGGTTGTCGATTCGGGCCCCAGCTGGCGGGCCGTCGAGTGGGGTGAGCGCAGTTCTCAGTGGCAGGCTTTACACCGCCACGGCGCCCGAGCCTGGGGCAAAGCCTCGCAGCGCTCCTCGGGATGAACCGAGATTGTAGGACAAACCACAAAAGAGTCCAGACGCTTGGGGTATCCGGCCGTACGACTGGCGTTGCTGTCGCTAGGGGCTCGAGGCTGGATCTCTGGCAACGGCCTGAATCCCGGTACTTGGCACCGTCCAACCCGTCCCCAGCGCCTTGAGCAGGTCGATGGTGGCGGCGATGCGGTTCTGCCGTGCCGTCACCCACGCCTGCTCAGCCGCATTGGCGGTGCGCTCGGCGTCGAGCACCTCGAGCCAGCCGGCGTAGCCACCCTCGT
>DALYGT010000308.1:0-1996 GCA_031971375.1 Burkholderiales bacterium
ACCGCCGCACTGGATGCACGGCATGATGGCCCTTGATGGCGACAACCTCGTCACCGGCCTGCTCGCGCTGACTGGCGGGCTGCTGCTCCTAGCACTTCTGGTGCCGGCGATCTGGATGACCGCGTTGGTGATCGCCGCGCTCATCGCCATGCCTTGGATGGTGCGCCATGTCGGCCGCAAGGACTACCCCGGCCTCGACCGGCTGGATGGCGGCACCTGGTACGGCAGCCTGTGGAACGCGGTGGTGACGATCGGCGCTTTCGTGGTGCTGTGGCTGCTGACCCTGCCACTGTGGGTATTGGGGGGCCTGGGCGCCCTGCTCGGCCTGCTGCTGATCGGTTGGGTGACGCAACGCCTGCTGCGCTACGACGCGCTCGCGCTGCACGCCACCGCCACCGAGCGCGCCATCGTCTTCGAACGCGCCGGCGGCCGCTTGTGGATGCTCGGTGTCTTGCTCGCGCTGCTGGCGCTGGTGCCGGTCTTCAACCTCGTGCTGCCGGTGTTCGCCGGGCTCGCGGTGACGCACCTGTGCCTGATGGAGCTGGCGGAGGTGCGGCGGGAGGGGGCTGTCGTCGGGTAGCCAAGGCCTGAAGTGGGTGTCGCCAAGCTATTGCTGTCAGTGCCGCGTCTGCGTGCCACCGAACAGGTTACCGGCGCCAAACACCGCTTCGAGCGCCGGCGCATCGAACACATAGGCCTGGTTGCAGAACTCGCAGTCGACGCGCAACTCGCCCTGCTCGTCGAGCACCGACTGCGCCTCGTCGCGACCGATCATGCGCAGCATGCCCTCGACGCGCTGGCGCGAGCAGCGGCAGCCGAAGCGCGGCTCACGCGGGTCGTAGATGCGTACGTCCTCCTCGTGGAAGAGGCGGCGCAACAGCGTGTCGGGCGACGTGGCGAGCAGTTCGTCGGCGCCAAGGGTCGCCAGCAGCACACCGACCCGCTCCCATGCGTCGGCATCGGCCGAAGACTGGTCCGGCATGCGCTGCAACAGCAACCCGCAGGCCACGCCGTCGTCGCTGCCGAGCAGGAGCCGCGTCGGGATCTGCTGCGAGCGGTCCATGTAGTCCTCGAGCGCCGGAGCGACCGCGTCCGACTCCAACGGCACGATGCCCTGGTAGGGCTCACCGGCAAGGTTGTCGAGCACCACGCTAAAGGTGCCGCGGCCGACCAGCGCAGCCAATCCGCCCTGCGGGTCCGGGCCGTCCCAGTCGGCGGTGGCGCGGATCTGCAGATCGTCGCGCGCCTCGGCCACCGCGACCTTGAGCGGGCCCTGCCCCTGCAGCTGGAGCGCGACCGAACCTTCGAACTTGAGGCTGGCTGCGAGCAGCGCCGACGCCGCCGTCATCTGGCCGAGCACGGCGCGGACAGCGGGCGGGTAGGTGCGGTGGGCATTGATCGCCGCCCAGGTGTCTTCGAGGCGGACGAGTTCGCCGCGGATGGCAGCGTCGACGAAGTCGAAGCGGATGAGGGTATCGGGCATGCGCTGATTGTAGCCGCGGCGTCAGACCACCTCCCAATGCCGCACCTCGAACTGCACACTGACCCGCCCGTTCCACTCATTGATGGATGGCGTGTAGACCGCACGGATACGCGTCGGCAGCGACTCGCCACGACCGAACAGGATGGCGTCACGGCGAGCCTCACCGGCGCCCGCGCCATCCCGCTGCAGCAGGGTCAGCTTGAGGTGCCCGCCACCGACCACCTTCTGCTGCAGCACCTCGAACACCCCGTCGAAAGCCGGCGCCGGGAAGCCCTGCCCCCAGGGGATGTCGTCCAGCGCACGAACGGTGTCGACGTTGCAGTCGGCCACGCACAACTCGCCGTCGCTCTCGACCACCCGCGCCAGGGCCGCCTCGTCGAGGGCCTCGGCGCAGACCGCCTCGAAGGCAGCGGCAAAGGTGCCTACCCCGTCCCGGCAAAGACTGAGCCCGGCTGCCGCGGCGTGGCCACCGAACTGTCGGATCAACCCCGGATGGCGACGGTCGACCAGATC
>DALYGT010000309.1:0-1987 GCA_031971375.1 Burkholderiales bacterium
TGGCGTCTGCGAGGCGTGTCGCCAGTGCGGCGACACGTGATGCATCAAGTCCTGACAGGCGGTGTCCGCCATCGCAGGCCGCTCCGCGGAAACCGAGCACAGCCGGTGCCAAGGGTGCCAACAGGTCGACGTGTTCCAGCGTGAGCGAGCCGGCCAGCCCGGATGACATCCATCCCGCACGCGCCGCTGCGACGAAGCCCTCGATACGCTCCAGCGGCAAAACGTCGGTGAGGCGCTTCCCGGCTTTGCCGGCGGTGTCGAGCATGACGCCGGAGAACCCGGCGTCGGCGAAAGCTTGGACATGGCGCTCCGGGGCCGGCGTGAGGTCGGCCAGCAGCATGCCGACCAGCCGCAGGTCCTTGGCAAGTGGCGCGAGGCCCTTGAGGCAGGCCTGCCAGTCACCGCCCGGGTAGAACCCGATCTTGACCCAGTCGACGCCGGTCGCGGCCACCGCCTCGACTGCCGCGATCAACTGCGCTGGGTCCGCTGGCAGGTCGCCCGCGGTCGCCGAGACCGGTACCCGGCCTGCCACCGCCGCGACGATGCGGCGCAGGGTGGCCGGATCGAGTGCGCCGAGCGCACCGCGACGTACATCCTTGCCGTCGATGACGTCGGCACCAGCCTCGAGTGCGAGCAGGGCCTCGTCGGCCGAGGTCACGCTGATCAGAAGGCGTGTCATCGGGTGTCCGTGCAGCCTGAAGCGTCGAGATGCGCATCGACCTTTTCCCGCAACCAGCGCCAGGCTTCGCGCTCGGCGGGGCCGGCGGTCTTGTCGATGGCGATGGTCAGGTAGGCGAGCTCGTTGCGGATCTTGTCGGCCGGCAGCATATGCAGGCGGCTCGCGAGGATCGCGCATTCGAGCACCGCAGCGCGGGCACGGTTGAAGCCCGCGAAAGGGCGGTGCGCTTCTGACCGCACCACGCGGCAGCGCAGCTTGGGCCGCTGCGCATCCTCGTCGACGCGCACCAGTTCGAGTTCCTCGTGGCTCACGGCATCGGCGAGGCGGAGCGTGCCGCAGGTGGTGCCGGCAAGCAGCGGCCAGTCGTGGCGGCCGGTCAGGCAGCCGGCAAAGACGCGCACATCGTCGCAGGCGTTGACCACCGCCACGCCGCGCGCCAGCACGTTGTCGAGCGTCCGCGAGGGCCGGAAGGGCGCCAGTGTCACCAGTCCGTCCTCCTCCCAGACGCCCATCGGTGCGATGTGCGGCTGACCGTCCATCGACTGCGTGGTGACGATGACCTCGCGGATGAAGTGATTACTCACCATCACTCTCCGGCAGGGGATCACGGCCTTTGTTCTTTCTCCGCAGCGGCATGGTGGTGCCCATCGCCTTCTGGTGGGTGAGGTCCTCGACCACCGGCGGCAGCGCCGCGCCCCACTTGAGGTCCTCGTCCTGGTCGTAGCGCTTGCCGAGCCGCCATGCCACGTGGGCGCGCGCCAGTTCCACACCCAAGTAGAAGGCGTGGCCGGCATCCCCGCCCAAAGCATCGCGCAGCTTGGGGAAGAAGTCGTAGGGGTCGCCTTCGGTGATGAGGCCGTCGCGGTTGTAGAGGTGTACGCCGGCCTCGCTGACCTGGATGCGGTAGTTGGCGTCCTTCACTGCGGCAGCGAACTCGGCGATCTCGTCCGGCGTGTAGGGGAAGGGGCGACGCTCGTGCAGGTTCATCAGGCTGTCGTCGACGTCCTTGGGCAGGCGGTTGCGCTCGCCGGCCCAGAACATGATGCGCCGCGCACGGTCGGCCTCGCGCACTGCGCTGCGCGCGTGCGGACTCACCTCGGTGGCGAGTACGGCGTCGATGCGCAGCTCGGAGATGATGCCGAATAGCAGCGCGTTGATGCCGGCGGTGTCGGCATCGGTGAGCTCGGTCAGGTTGCCCACGCCCATCATCATCGGCACTTCCGGGTACTTGGCGCGGAAGTCGCGGTAACGCACGATCGACTCGGTGAAGCCAAAGTGGATCGGCTCGAGGATGGGGTCGCAGAGCAT
>DALYGT010000310.1:0-1984 GCA_031971375.1 Burkholderiales bacterium
GTGGCCACGTCGTCCCCGCGGCCGTCCGGCCTAGACCTTGCGGAAGGCGAGCGTGCCGTTGGTGCCGCCGAACCCGAAGGAGTTGGACAGCGCCAAGCCGATCTTCATGTCGCGCGCGACATTCGGCACGAAATCGAGATCGCACTGCGGGTCTTGCTCGTGCAGGTTGATGGTCGGCGGCGCCACCTGATGGTGGACGGCGAGCACGCTGTAGACGGCCTCCACGCCACCGGCAGCGCCGAGCAGGTGACCGGTCATCGACTTGGTCGAGCTCACCGCGACCTTGTGAGCGTGGTCACCCAGCGCGCGCTTGACCGCGATCTGCTCGGCAATGTCCCCGAGCGGCGTCGAGGTGCCGTGCGCATTGATGTAATCGACTTCATCCACGTTGGCAGAAGCATTGCGCAAGGCATTGATCATGCATCGTGAAGCACCCTCACCGTCTTCGCACGGTGCGGTGATGTGGTGGGCGTCTCCGCTCATGCCGTAGCCAGCCAGTTCACAGTAGATCCTGGCGCCGCGTGCCTTGGCGTGTTCATATTCCTCGAGCACCAGCACACCGGCACCCTCGCCCATCACAAAGCCGTCGCGGCCGACGTCCCAGGGACGCGAGGCGGTCGCGGGGTCATCGTTCCGGGTCGAGAGCGCGCGCGCCGAGGCGAAACCGGCGATACCCAGCGCACAGATGGCCGCCTCAGCCCCACCAGCGACCATCACGTCGGCGTCGCCGTATTCGATGATGCGCCCCGACTCACCGATGCAATGCGTTGCCGTGGTGCAGGCGGTGACCATGGCCAGGTTGGGGCCCTTGAAGCCGAACTGGATCGACAGGTTGCCCGAGATCATGTTGATGATCGAACCGGGGATGAAGAACGGCGAGACCTTGCGCGGCCCGCCTTCAAGCAGCACGTTGTGCGTGTCTTCGATCAGCGGCAGACCACCGATGCCGGCACCGATGTTGACGCCGACGCGGGTCGGGTCCGCCAGCGGCGTGTCCAGCCCGGCATCCTTGACCGCCTCGATACCGGCAGCAAGGCCGTAATGGATGAACGTATCCATCCGCCGCACTTCCTTGGGCGGAATGAACTGGGTCGGATCGAACCCCTTGACCTCACCGGCGATCTGGCAAGACATCGCCGAGGCGTCAAAACGGGTGATCCGGGTGATGCCGGAACGCCCGGCACAGATCGAGGCCCAGTTCTCGGCAGTGTTATTGCCGATCGGGGAGACGATCCCGATGCCGGTGACGACGACGCGACGGCGAGACACACGGTTCTCCGGAGGTGAGACGGGTCGGCGCTGACATCGCCGACCCGGTCTGGAAGGCGACCCCGAGGGGCCGCGCGGTGTTACTTGAGGTGCGCAGAGACGTAGTCGATCGCCTGCTGCACGGTGGTGATCTTCTCTGCGTCCTCGTCCGGGATCTCGCACTCGAACTCTTCTTCGAGCGCCATCACCAGTTCGACGGTGTCCAGCGAGTCGGCACCGAGGTCATCGACAAAGGACGACTCGTTCTTGACCTCCGCTTCGCTCACGCCCAGCTGCTCGGCGACGATCTTCTTGACACGCTGTTCGATGTTTTCCATCTGTTGTTCCATCCTCATTGACAGGGGGCGGCTGCCGGCATGGTTGCTTCCGGTGACCAGACCGGCCGACTAAGGCCGCTGCGAATACTACCAAAATTCCGTTTCGGGCCCATCCCGCAGCGCAGCAGAGCGCCGCCGCATGCGGATCAAGCCATGAACATGCCGCCGTTGACGTGGAGTGTCTCGCCGGTGATGTATCCCGCTGCCGGCGACGCCAGGAAGGCCACAGCGGCGGCGACATCGTCCACCGAACCGAGCCGTCCTGCAGGGATGTTTCCGAGCAGCGCCTCACGTTGCGCATCGGCCAGCGCGCGCGTCATGTCGGTGTCGATGAAGCCTGGCGCCACACAGTTGACGGTGATGCCACGGCTACCGACCTCACGCGCCAGCGAGCGGCT
>DALYGT010000311.1:0-1983 GCA_031971375.1 Burkholderiales bacterium
GCGACGCCGTGCTGTTCTCCGACGAGGCCGAACGCGTCTACCAGACGCACGGGCTCGACGCTTTTCAGGCCCATGAGCGTGACAATGCTGCGCAACCGCTCTCCGACGGGCCGTTCAAACCGCTGCTCGCGGCGTTGCACCGGCTGCAGCAGGAAGGCACACCGGCGATGCGCATCCGCACCGCGCTGGTCACCGCGCGCAGTGCGCCCGCCCACGAGCGGGCGATCCGCACCTTGATGGATTGGGATGTCGAGGTCGACGAGGCGATGTTCCTCGGCGGTTTGGCCAAGGGCGATTTCCTGCGCGAATTCGAGCCGGACTTCTTCTTCGACGACCAGGCGGGACACTGCGAATCGGCCGCGGTGGCGGGTCCGGCAGGTCAGGTGTTGTTCGGCGTGCGCAACGGCGGCTGAGACCTAGTCGGCGAGCCCCTGCAGGCCTTCAGTCAACTCGGAGATCTGCGGCATCTCCCTGAGAAGGACGTCCTCGTTGAGCCTGAGCGGGATCATCGCCAGACGCGGCAGGCGCCGCGCACGCTCGGCAGCGGTCACCTTGCCGCCGGCATTGCGGACTGCCCAGACGCCGAGATTCAGCACACATGCCATCTGGTTGCTCTCGGGCGGCACTTCGGCGTCGCGCACTGCATCGACGAAAGCCTCAGGGAAGTGCCAGCGGCTGGCGAGTTCGGCGCTGACGCGGTGGTAGTCGTAGCCGAACCGTTCGCGCTCCTTTTCGGCCCTCAGCACATCGCCACAGCGGAATTCCGCGGCGAGCTCTTCCATCACCTCAGGCATCGCCGTGTGCATGATCAGTTGACCGATGGCGTGCATCATGCCGACCGTGAAGGCCATGGCGGCGTCTTGTCGGCACTGGTCAGCGACCCATCGGCTGGTGGCAGCGCACTGCACGCTGTAGCGCCAGAAACCGTTGAGGTCGAGTCCCTGCACCGGTCGTGCACTGCCTGCCAATCCGCACCCGATGACGATGGTGCGAAGGTTGTTGAACCCGAGCAGCATGACTGCGTCGTCGACGCTGGCGACGCGGCGCGGCAGGCCGAACTGGGCCGAGTTGGCGGCGCGCAGAAGCTTGGCGCAAAGCACTTGGTCAGCACGCACATGCGCGATCACCTCATCGATGCTGACGTCTTCCTTGTTGAAGCTGGCGATGAGTTCGTGCACCACCTCAGGCACGCTGGGCAGATTCTGCGAGGTCTTGAAGAGGGCGTTGAGTTCCATGGTGCAGCAATGTTATCCGGTCTGCCGTGGCCATGCGCCGGCTTCGGTCACGAGCCAGTCCATCGGCAGATCGTGAGCCTGCGGCTGCGTATCGGGCAGGCGCGCCAGTTCGTATGCCACGCCCACCGCGACCGGCCGGGGCTGCATCGCTGCCAGCGTGCGGTCGAAGTGGCCAGCGCCATAACCGATGCGGTAACCGCGCGCGTCGAAGCCATTGCACGGGATGCACAGCAGCGCGGGATGCAGATCGGGGCCATCACCAGGGAAGGGGATACCGTAGCGGTCGAGTGGCATCTCGGCGTCCGGGTCCCAGCGCCGCCAGCGCATCGGCACGCCGGTTGGACCGACCACGGGCAGCGCGGCCCAGCGCTTGGCGTCGGCGCGCAGCCAGCCGCGCACCACCTCGCGCATGTCGAACTCGGCACGGTAGGGCCAGCAGAAGCCGAGCGAAGCAGGGGCGAGGCGTTCGAGCAGGGCGGCCAGGTGCTCTGTGAGTGCAAGGTCGGCAGCCTCGCGAGACGCTGCTGGCATGTCGATGCGCGCCTGCATCAGCGCGAGGCGCTGCGCCTTGCGCGCGGCGCGCGGGTCGTCTGGCGGTGTCGTGGCGTCGGTCATGTGGCGTCAGTCAGGAGCGGCCATGTCTGGGGTGGCTCGATCGGTTGAGCCGAGAACGCAGCTGCAAAGCCTCGTGCTGTCTGCAGGGATATCGATCCAGAGGCTCGCACCGAGGCGCTGCTCAGACCGCCGC
>DALYGT010000312.1:0-1979 GCA_031971375.1 Burkholderiales bacterium
CCGACGTCCTGTCCGCGACGACCGGAATCCCGGTGATCGACGCATCGGTTCGCGAGCTCTACCAGACCGGTTATCTGCATAACCATCAGCGCATGTGGCTGGCCAGCTACCTCGTGCACATGCGCAAGGTGCATTGGCGCGCCGGTGCCGACTGGATGTACGGCTACCTGCTTGACGGTGACCTGCCTTCAAACCATCTGTCCTGGCAATGGATCGCCTCGACCTTCAGCCGTCGGCCTTATCTGTTCAACGCAGACAATGTGCAACGCTTTGCGGCGCACCTGTCGAGCCGAGGTACAGGTGTGGACCGTGGTTACGAGGAACTCGGTCAGATAGCGGCGAGCAACGTCGAAATCGAACCTGAACCGGGTCCGCGTACCGCACCTGTCGAGCCGCCGGGGCTGCTCGCGTTGCCGCCCGGGTTCGAGTCGGGTGCCGCCATGCCGGTTGCCGGTAGCGACGCAAGCGTGGCCTGGGTCCACCCATGGGCGCTCGGCGAGCGTCCGTCGGCTGATCGCGTCATCGGCGTCATCCACCAACCGTTCCATGCCGAGTTCCCCTGGTCCGCGCAACGCTGGGATTTCGTCATGACGGCGATGCGCGCCGTCTGCGACGAGGTCTGGGTCGGTGACCTCCGCCTGCTGGCCGGCGTGCACGCTGCTCAGGTGACAGATGTGCAGGCCACGCTCTACCCGGGCTACCGCGAGGCGATCGCTGCGCTGTCCCGCGGTGCACGCCCGGAGCCGCGCCTCACTCCCGACCCGGATGACCTCAAGCCGTCCTTCAGCCGCTTCTGGGAGCACGTGCTGGCGACCCGCTCGATCAACTTCTCGCCAGCGGGCTGAGCACCTTTGACGCTCGCCGTCCTTGTCGCGTCAGCGGCCGCTTCGGCGTGGCAGGTTGCGCCGCTGGTGGTGGTGGAGGGTCGCGACCCGGTGCTGTGCGGCTATGTGTACACCGCGCCTGACGGGCTCGAGTTGCGTGTCGAGAAGGGGGTGCGCGGCACCGAGGCGGTGTTCACGGCACTCGAGGCGCGCGGCGCCGTCGACGTGCAACTCGTCACAGCGTCCTTCGACAGCCGGCGTGACCTGCGACCAGGGCAATCGGGCCCGGATCACGTGCGATTCGAAGCCGATCTCGAGAACGTCGATGCCGGCGGAATGCTTTTTGTCGAGCTTGGCGTCAGCGGTGGCCGGCTGCGTGTCGCCCGTCGCGAGCAGGACGGCGCCGATCCGGTTGCACTGCGCTGGACCGAGCATGCACTTCCCTCACCGCTGCCACGCGACATCACGGCGATGTATCTCAACTGCGCGGGCGACTTGATCCGCCCTTGACGCGGTCGGGCCCGCCGGGCGGACTACTTCCCGGCGAACGGGTAGTACTCGTAGGACTTGCGCTTGACCTTGGCATCGTCGAGTTGTGCTGCCGGCGCAGGGGCGGGCTTGCGCTCCCACCAGGTGGCGCGGTGCGCCTTCTGCTTCTCGACGATCTCCGGGCGCTTCTTGAGCAAGTCACGCAGGAAGGCGGTCGTGTCGGATTCGTACATCGTCTTCTCCAGGCGTTATCAGGTGTTATGCGGTGACTAGCGCGTGGCACGCTCGAACCGCACCTTATTAAGAGCGGACCCTACTAATTAAGAGCTGACCCTAATCAAGAGCTGACCCTGTCAAGGGCCGACCCAGTCAAGGGTTGATTGCCAGATCCGATTCTAGAGACTTTCTGGACGGTCGTGACACGGCACGCCGATGGCGCGTGGCTTCAGCGCGCCAGCACAGTCGGTGGAGTCCCGGACAACGCTCAGACCGTCTCGAGAATCTGCGCGTAGGCCTGCTCGAACGCCACGAGGCCGTCTGTCTGCAATCGCCCGCCGATCGCCGAGAGGTCGATGCCGAAGGCTTTGAGCGCCAACAACGCAGCTTCGGCTTCGGGGATGCCCGCGACCAGCGTCGCGGCAGCGGTGCCGTGGTCGGCGAAGGCTC
>DALYGT010000313.1:0-1968 GCA_031971375.1 Burkholderiales bacterium
GCGGATGCGAAGCGGCTGCGGCAGCTCGAGGCGGAGAACGCCCGGCTGAAGAAGCTGCTGGTCGATCGGGACCTTGAGATCGACGTGATGAAGGAGATCGCCGCAAAAAAATGGTGAGCGCGTCGGCTCGCCGCGAACAGGTCCGTTACGCGATGGTGCGGGGCCTGTCACAGCGAAGGGCCTGCGCGCTGCTGTCGGTGTCGCGTTCGACGGTGGGGTACACGTCGAGCAAGGTGGAGAAGGATGTGCCGGTGCTGGCGGCGATGGGTGTGCTGTCGGCGCAGTATCCGCGGTTCGGCTATCGGCGGATCCATGTGTTTCTGGGTCGCCAGGGCTTTGAGATGGGGCACGGCAGGGTCTGGCGGCTGTGGCGCCAGGCGAAGCTGCAGGTGCCGCGCAAGCGGCCTCGCAAGCGTGTCGCCAGCAGCCGTCTGCGTCTGCCGGCGCCGTGTGGTCCGCATCAGGTCTGGTCGTACGATTTCGTGCACGACGCCTGTGCGAACGGTCAGAAGTTGAAGTGCCTCACGGTGGTCGACGAGTTCACGCGGATGAGCCTGGCGATCGATGTGGCCGGCTCGATCCGTTCGGGTCGTGTGGTGGAGGTGCTGTCGCAGTTGATCAGCGTGCATGGCGCGCCGCAGTATCTGCGGTCCGACAACGGGCCGGAGTTCGTCTCCCGGGCGATCCTGCGTTGGGCGAAGAACGAGAATGTGGATCTGGGGGGATGTCAGGTTTTTTGTGTGTGAGGCCCTTTGTTGAGTCCTTGCGGAAGTCATCGGCTGAGCCGATTCCCCCGGTTGGAAGCCTTTCCACGGAATCATGTCACAAGCCTGGCCGCGTGAACCGATCCCCATAGGCGATGGCGAACTGATTCATCGCCTCGCTCCATTCCCGCGTCGATCGGCTCCAGTCAGCGGTGATGTTCCTCAGCGCCAGCCATATCAACTTGCTGGCCGCATCGTCGCTTGGGAAGTGCCCGCGGGTCTTGATGATCTTGCGAAGCTGGCTGTGCACGCTCTCGATCGCGTTGGTCGTGTAGATCACCCGCCTGACCGCCGGGGGGAAGGCAAAGAACGGGATCACCCGGTCCCAAGCCCGGCGCCACGCCGCCACGATCGTTGGATACTTGCTGCCCCAGTCGCTGGCCTCGAACTCATCGAGCGCCTGCGCCGCAGCCTCGGCATTGAGCGCCTTGTAGACCGGACGAAGCGCCATGGCCAGTTGCTTGCGATCCTTCCAGTTGGCGTAGTCCAGACTGTTGCGGATCAGGTGCACGATGCAGGTCTGCAGCGTCGTGGCCGGGAACACCGCCTCGAGCGCCTCCCCGATGCCCTTGAGCCCGTCGGTCACTGCGATCAGGATGTCCTCGGTGCCCCGCGTCTTCAGTTCGTTGAACACCTTCAGCCAGAACTTCGCCCCTTCGGTGTTCTCGATCCAAAGACCCAGGATCTCGCGTGTGCCATCGGGCAACACGCCCAAGGCCAGGTAGATCGCCTTGTTGCGTACCACCGCATCCTCGCGAATCTTCACCCGCAACGCGTCGAAGAACACCACCGGGTACATCTGCTCCAGTGGCCGACCCTGCCAGGCTGTCACCTCGGCCATCACCGCATCGGTGACCGTGCTGATGAACTCGGGGCTGACCTCGGTCCCGTACTGCTCGGCCAGGAACCCCTGGATCTCGCGCACCGTCATCCCGCGCGCGTACATAGCCACGATCTTGTCGTCGAACCCGGTGAAGCGCCGCTCGTGCTTGGGGATCAGCAAGGGCTCGAAACTGCCCTCCCGATCACGCGGCACCTCGATTCGTACCGGGCCATCCTCGGTCAGAACCGTCTTGGCGCTGGCACCGTTGCGGTGGTTACCCGCCTGCTCGGGCTTGGCCGTGCCTGGCGCGTAGCCCAGATGGTGCGACAGCTCCGCCCCCAGCGCCCTCTCGATCAAGGCCTTCTTAAAAGCCATCGAGAT
>DALYGT010000314.1:0-1966 GCA_031971375.1 Burkholderiales bacterium
GGCGATGGCACACCGACTCGATGCGGGCGACGTCGTCGGCGACCTCCTCTGCCGTGCCGTCGGATTCGGCGAGCAATATCGCGCCGGCATCCAGAGGGTAGCCAGCGTGCACGAAGTCCTCGACCGCGCGGGTGGCCAACGCGTCCATCATCTCCAACCCGGCGGGGATGATCCCCGCGCCGATGATGCCGGCCACCGCGTCGCCGGCGTCCTCCACGGTGGCAAAGGCGGCCATCACCACCTGGGCGTGTCGCGGACGCGCCAGCAGCCGCACGGTCACCTCCGTCACCACCGCCAGCAGCCCTTCGGAGCCCATCATCAGCGCCAGAAGGTCGAGGCCACTGTCGTCGGGCGCCTCGCCGCCGATGGCCACGGGCGTGCCATCGGCCAGGAAGCCCTTCACACCGAGGACGTTGTGCACGGTGAGGCCGTACTTGAGGCAATGCACGCCGCCCGAGTTCTCGGCGACGTTGCCACCGATGCTGCAGGCGATCTGGCTCGACGGGTCCGGCGCGTAGTAGAGGCCGTGTGCGGCGGCGGCTTCGGAGATGGCGGCGTTGCGCACGCCCGGCTCGACCACCGCCGCGCGCGCCAGCGGGTCGATGCGCACGATGCGC
Organism: Burkholderiales bacterium; assembly: GCA_031971375.1. GTDB lineage: Bacteria > Pseudomonadota > Gammaproteobacteria > Burkholderiales > UBA3065 > UBA3065. The sequence continues at coordinate 618 of DALYGT010000314.1, forward strand.
TTGAGCCGCGCCAGCGAGAGCAGCACGGCGTCGGCACGCGGCAGCGCGCCCCCGGCCAGGCCGGTACCGGCGCCCCGCGGCACCACTGGCGTCTGATGGGCGTGACAGATGCGCAAAACCGCCTGGACCTGCTCCGCGGTGTGGGGCAAGGCCACAGCCAAGGGCGGCTGCCGGTACATCGAGAGGCCGTCGCACTCGTAGGGGCCGAGCTGCTCAGCGGAGGTCAGGAGCGCATCGGCTGACAAGGCAGGGGCCAGCGCGGCAAGCAGGCGTGCCCGCTCGGCGAACCCCGGCGCCGCATCGGGCTGGTTGCGCGTAGGGTACCCCGTCCGCTCGGCGGGGCCGTTCAGGGTCGATCTGGCTGTCAGCATCGACACATTCTGGCGAAGCGGGGACAACTTGTGGGATTCCAGTCGCCAGGCGCGATCGATCCGCATGAGGCTGGAAGACCCTGCCCCGACAAAGGTAAACTCGTTTTGACTCTATCTACACGCCCCTGCGCGCCAAAAACTTCGATGATCTCCGCCGCCGCCGCCCTCGACCGTCTCCGCACCGGCAACGCCCGCTTTGTCCGCAATTCAAGCACCACGCGCCTCGGCGAACTCAACCGCAGCGCGCTCACCGCCGGACAGGCGCCGTTCGCCATCATCCTCGGCTGCTCCGACTCGCGCGTGCCTGCCGAGCTGGTGTTCGACCAGGGCCTCGGCGACCTCTTTGTGATCCGCGTCGCCGGCAATGTCGTGGCGCCGTCACAGATCGGCAGTGTCGAGTTCGCCGCCGAGAAGCTCGGGTCGCGGCTGGTGGTGGTGATGGGCCACACCAACTGCGGTGCGGTCGCGGCCACCCTCGACGCCGTCATGAGCGGCAACGCGGCGGATTCGCGCAACATCCGCTCGATCATCGACCGTGTCCGCTGCGCCGTGGAGATCGCCCGCGAAGCGGCACCTGCCGAAGACCGCGAGGCACTCATGCGTCAGGCCGGCCGCGCCAACGTGCGCATCGCCTGCAACCAGTTGCGCCACGGCTCGGACATCATCGAGCGCCTGATCGACAAAGATGGGCTGGTGGTGGTCGGCGCCGAGTACTCGCTCGACACCGGCGAGGTCGACTTTTTCGACGGCGTGTGAGTCCGGCGTCTTGAGATGACTTGGCGAGGCGGTTTGTCAGCGGATCGCAAATCCGTTCACGCCACTGCCGGGTCTGGTGTGCGTTTGCAGCGCGAGCTAGAATCGCGGGCTTTTGCTTTGGTCTGGACTGCGCCATTCAACTTTGACGCTGGTCTGGCGAATACATCCTTAGCGTTCACATACCAGGTCACATGGCTCTGATTGTCCAGAAGTTCGGCGGCA
>DALYGT010000315.1:0-1966 GCA_031971375.1 Burkholderiales bacterium
GTCGCTGGCATCGGCGAGGTGCCGCACGACGCGCCTGCCGCGGCCAATCTGCACCTCGACCACGGCGCTTCGAGTTGCCCGGTCGACCGCCACGCGCACGGCGATTTCTTTGACGTGGTCGGCAACGTCTGGCAGTGGACCGAGACGCCGATCTACCCCTTCGAGGGCTTCCGCGTCCACGACATCTACGACGACTTCTCCACGCCCACCTTCGACGGCCGCCACAACCTGATGAAGGGCGGCTCGTGGGTGTCCTGCGGCAACGAGAGCATCCGCGCCTCGCGCTATGCCTTCCGCCGCCACTTCTTCCAACATGCGGGGTTGCGCTACGTGGTCACCGATACAGCGGCGGTCGCGCCAAATGTCTATTACGAATCCGACCGGCAGCTCTCCGAGTACGCCGAGTTCCACTTTGGCGACGAGTGCTTCGGCGTGCCGAACTTCCCGCGCGCACTGGCGCAGATCGCCATCGCAGCGATGGGCGAGCGCCCGGCGCGGACCGCACTGGACCTCGGCTGCGCCACCGGCCGGGCGAGTTTCGAGCTGGCCCGGCATTTTGGGCACGTCACCGGCGTCGACTTCTCGGCGCGCTTCATCAACGCTGGCGTGCAGCTGCGCGACACCGGCGAGCTGCGCTACATGCGCGCCGAAGAGGGCGAACTGGTGAGCTACCAGACGCGCACCCTGACGGCGCTCGGGCTGGCGGACGTCGCCGGGAAGGTTGAGTTCTTCCAGGGCGACGCCTGCAACCTCAAGACCGTGCTCACCGGCTACGACCTCATCCTCGCCGCCAATCTCATCGACCGGCTCTACGACCCGATGGCCTTCCTCGGCCGCATCCACGAGCGCCTGAACGTGGGCGGCGTGCTGATGCTCAGTTCGCCCTACACCTGGCTCGAGGAGCACACCGCCCGCGAGAACTGGCTCGGCGGCTTCAAGAAGGACGGCGAGAACTGGACCACGCTGGATGCGCTCAAGTTGGTACTGGCGCCGCACTTCCGCCTGCTCGGTGAGCCGCAGGATGTGCCGTTCGTCATCCGCGAGACGCGCCGCAAGCACCAGCACACGCTCGCCGAGGTGACGCTGTGGGAGCGGGTGGTCTGAGGTTTTCGGGGCGACTACCCTGCTGACTTGATAATTGCGGGCCGGTGATGGGGCAAGTGAACGGGATGATGGCGACGTTCGACTTCGACACGCCGATCGACCGCGGCGGCACCCACAGCGAGAAGTACGACCTGCGGCGGCGACTCTTCGGCACCGATGCCGTTGAGCCGCTGTGGGTGGCGGACATGGACTTCGCTTCGCCGCCCGTGGTGCAGGCTGCGCTGCAAGCGCGCGTCGCGCACCCGGTCTACGGCTACACGGTGGTCTCGGACAGCGTCCCGGCGGCGCTGGCCGGTTGGTTGGGACGGCGGCGTGCTTGGCCGGTCGCGTCCGATGACATCTCGCTGACGCCGGGCGTGGTGCCGACCCTTTACGCCGCGGTGGCAGCCTTTACCGAGCCGGGCCAGGGTGTCATCGTGCAACCGCCGGTGTATCCGCCGTTATTCGATGCGGTGACGCGGCAGGGGCGGGCGTTGCTGGAGAACCCGCTGTGTGAGACCCCTGACGGCTACGCGATGGACCTCGACCAGCTCGAAGCGTTGGCGCGCGGCGGCGCCCGCTTGCTATTGTTGTGCAGCCCGCACAACCCGGTCGGCAGAGTGTGGCGCGAGGACGAGTTGCGCGCGGTGCTCGACATCGCTCGCCGGCACGGCGTGACCATCCTCAGTGACGAGATCCATGCCGACCTCGTCTATGCGCCTTGTCATGGTGCAGCAATCGACGCGCCGCAGCACACCCCGCTGGGCCGTCTGGCTGAGGCGGGCGACGCGGTCCTCACGGTGGTGTCGCCGAGCAAGACCTTCAACATTCCGGGCTTCGGACTTTCGGCAGTGATCGTACGCCACGCGGAGTCGGCCCGGCG
>DALYGT010000316.1:0-1962 GCA_031971375.1 Burkholderiales bacterium
GGCCACCGAGGTCATCAAGACCATGATGGGCATGGGCTCGATGGTCACGATCAACCAGATGCTCGACCAGGAGACGGCGATGATCGTCGTCGAGGAGATGGGCCACAAGGCGGTCGCCGCCAAGCTCGACGACCCCGATGCCTTCCTCGACCTCGGTGGCGAGCATCACGATGCCGAACAGAAGCCGCGCGCGCCGGTGGTCACCGTCATGGGCCACGTCGACCACGGCAAGACCTCTCTGCTCGACTACATCCGTCGCGCCAAGGTCGCAGCGGGTGAGGCCGGCGGCATCACCCAGCACATCGGCGCGTATCACGTCGAGACGCCGCGCGGCATGGTCACCTTCCTCGACACGCCGGGCCACGAGGCCTTCACGGCGATGCGGGCGCGTGGTGCCAAGGCCACCGACATCGTCATCATCGTGGTCGCGGCCGACGACGGCGTGATGCCGCAGACGCGCGAGGCGATCAGCCACGCCAAGGCGGCAGGTGTGCCGATGGTCGTCGCCATGAACAAGATCGACAAGTCGGGCGCCAACCCCGACCGCGTCAAGCAGGAGATGGTCGCCGAGGAGGTCGTGCCCGAAGACTACGGCGGCGAGGTGCCGTTCGTGCCGGTGTCGGCCAAGACCGGCGAGGGCATCGACGACCTGCTCGAGAACGTGCTTCTGCAAGCCGAAGTGCTGGAGCTCAAGGCGCCGGAAGATGCGCCGGCCAAGGGTCTGGTCATCGAAGCCCGCCTCGACAAGGGCAAGGGCCCGGTGGCCACGGTACTGGTCCAGTCTGGCACGCTCAAGCGCGGCGACATCATCCTCGCCGGCTCGGTGTTTGGCCGCGTCCGCGCCATGACCGACGAGGCCGGCAAGACGGTGCAGAGCGCCGGGCCGTCCATCCCGGTCGAGATCCAGGGCCTGCAGGATGTCCCCGCCGCGGGTGACGAGGCGCTGGTGCTCGGCGACGAGCGCAAGGCGCGCGAGATCGCGCTGTTCCGCCAGGGCAAGTTCCGCGACGTCAAGCTGGCCAAGCAACAGGCCGCCAAGCTCGAGAACATGCTCACGCAGATGACCGAGGGCGAGGTCCAGCAGCTGCCGCTCATCATCAAGGCCGACGTACAGGGTTCGTTCGAGGGTCTGAGCCACGCATTGCAAAAGCTCTCCACCAGCGAAGTGCAGGTCAAGATCGTGCACGCTGCGGTCGGCGCCATCACCGAGTCCGACATCAACCTCGCGATCGCCTCCAAGGCGGTGGTCATCGGCTTCAACGTGCGTGCCGACGCCGGCTCGCGCAAGGTCGCCGAGGACAACGGCATCGACGTGCGCTACTACAACATCATCTACGAGGCTGTGGATGAGGTGAAGGCGGCGCTGTCCGGCATGCTCGCACCCGAGAAGCGCGAGAGCGTCATCGGTCTGGTCGAGATCCGCGAGGTCTATCGCATCAGCAAGATCGGCACCGTGGCGGGTTGTTACGTGCTCGATGGCCTGGTCAAGCGCGGCTCCAGCGTGCGCGTGCTGCGTAACAATGTGGTGGTGCACACCGGCGAACTCGACTCGCTCAAGCGTTTCAAGGACGACGTCAAAGAGGTCAAGGCCGGCTTCGAGTGCGGTCTCACGCTGCGCAACTTCAACGAGATCGAACAGGGCGACCAGCTCGAGGTGTTCGAGATCGTCGAAGTCGCACGCACGCTGTAAGGCGGGCGCTTGGCCGACAGCCGGGTCCAGCGCGTCGCTGACCAGCTACAGCGCGAGCTGGCGGAGATCATCCGCCTTGAGCTCAAGGACCCGCGCGCCGGCCTGATCACCGTCACCGGGCTCGAGCTGACCACCGATTTCGCCTACGCCAAGGTGTTCGTCTCGGTGTTCGGCGAGGCCGAGGCGCAGCAGGCCTCGCTGGCCGTGCTGCGCCGCGCGTCGGGCTTCCTGCGCAGCCAGCTGGCGCGCCGCATCAGCATCCACCAGACGCC
>DALYGT010000317.1:0-1960 GCA_031971375.1 Burkholderiales bacterium
GCGCTGGCCGACCGCATCGGCACTCCGCTCTACGCGATCGACGGCAGACTCGTGAGGACGCGCGTGGCCGAGGTGCGCGCCCTGCTGCCGAACGGCGTGCGCCTGCACTACGCCATCAAGGCCAACCCACTGCCCGATCTGTTGCGCCTCCTCGCACCGCTGGTGGAAGGCTTCGACATCGCCTCGGGTGGCGAATTGGCGCTGGCACTGGAGGCTGGCCACAGCGGCACAGATCTGGGCTTTGCCGGGCCCGGCAAGCGCGACGCCGAACTGCGCGCCGCCGTCGATGCCGGCGCCGTGGTGAACGTGGAGTCGGCGGGGGAGCTCGCGCGACTGGCGGCGCTGGCCCGCGACTGCGGTCGTCGTGCACTCGGGGCACTGCGTGTCAACCCGGACTTTGAGCTGCGGCAATCGGGGATGCGGATGGGGGGCGGCGCGCAGGTGTTCGGCATCGACGCCGAGCAGGTGCCAACGCTGCTGGCGCACTGGCCGGACAGCATCGACTTCGCCGGCTTCCACATCTATGCCGGATCGCAGAACCTCTACGGGACGCAGGTGGCCGACGCGCTGCGCCGCAGCCACGCCCTGTGCGCGCGTCTGGCCGAGGCAGCACCGTCTGCGCCGCGCGTCTTCAACCTCGGCGGCGGCTTCGGCATCCCCTACTTTGCTGGCGACCAGCGGCTCGACACGACGCCGATCCGCGCCGCGCTAGCCGACATCGCTGTTGCACAGCGCGAGCGCTTTCAAGATACAGCGATCGTCCTCGAACTGGGCCGCTATCTGGTCGGCGAGGCTGGCGTGTTCCTCACCCGCGTGCTCGACCGCAAGCAGTCTCGCGGCCGCGAGTTCCTCGTGTGCGATGGCGGCATGCACCAGCATCTGGCGGCGTCCGGCAATTTCGGCCAGGTCATCCGCCGCGACTACCCGGTCTGGCTGCCGCGCGCCATGCACGCGCCGGCCGAGACCGCCGTCACCGTCTGCGGGCCGCTCTGCACGCCGCTCGATGTGCTCGCGCGGGAGGCGTTCTTGCCCGCCGATGTGCAACCCGGAGACGTGTTGGCGATCGGCCAGTCCGGGGCTTATGGCGCAAGTGCGAGCCCGGCGGGCTTCCTCTCCCACCCGGAGGCGGCGCAGGTCCTTGTCTGAGAGAGCGCCTCGCTCGCTGTGGCTCCTTGCCGGCTGCGGATGGCGCAAAACACCCTGCCCGAGACTCAGATAAGCCCCCGCTCCAGCACATAGCGCGTCAGGTCGGCGTTGGAGCCGAGGCCGAGCTTCTGCAGCAGACGGCTGCGGTAGGTACTCACCGTCTTGGGGCTGAGGTTGAGTTCGGCGGCGATGCGTTTGACCGGCCGACCAGCGCCGATCATCAGCAGAACAGCCATCTCGCGCCGGGAGAGCGTGTGATGCGGTGCGGCCGCCTCGCCACCGGCATCACCGGCGACCAGACGACGCGCGGCAACCGGCCCAAGGTAGGTGTCGCCACCGAGCACGGTGCGCACCGCCAGCAGGATGCGCTCAGCCGGACTGCGTTTGTGCAAGTAGCCTGACGCACCCATGGCGATGACCGGCACCGCGAACTCCTCCTCACGGTTGACGCCGAACACGAGCACGCGCGGCCTCGGCGAGTGGCGACGGACCTTCGCGATCAGTTCGACCACCGGCAGATCCGGCAGCGCCGGGTCGAGCACCAGCAAGTCGCAGTGGGCGTTGTCCAGCACCTGCAGCAGCCCGACCGCATCGCCGACCTCGGCCGTCACGCGCAAGTCGCGTGTCACGGCAAAGACCTCGCGCAGGCCACCGCGCACCACCGGATATTCGTCGGCAAGCACGATGTCTGCCACGTGTCTCGGTCCTCCTTTGTAAGCCTTGTCCTACCGCTCAGGACCTTCAGGCTGACGCCGCTTGCAGCGCGCCCGACAGCCCCGGCAGCAGATCCGACACAGGCAGTGGCTGCGCCCGG
>DALYGT010000318.1:0-1953 GCA_031971375.1 Burkholderiales bacterium
CCCCGCCATCGCGCTGCTTCATCAGCTCGCGCGAGTCCTTGTCGGTGCGGAAGACGATCGGCTTAACCTGGGCCGTGACCTTGAGCGAATCGGCCACAGCCTCGGCCAGCTTGTGGTGGTGCGGACTCTTGCTGCACACCGGGTCGGCGTTGGTCGCGTCACCCGTGAGCATGTAGGCCTGGCAGCGGCAGCCGCCGAGGTCATTCTCCTTCTCCGGGCAGGTCTTGCACAGGTCCTTCATCCAGCCGTCGCCGCGGTATTTGTTGAAGCCCGGCGAGTCGTACCAGATCCAGTCCATGCTGTTCTCGCGCACGTTAGGGAACTCGATGCCCGGCAGCATGCTGGCGACGTGGCAGGGCAACACGGTGCCGTCCGCTTGCACGGTGATGAAGACGTTGCCCCAGCCGTTCATGCACTTCTTCGGCCGCTCGGAGTAGTAGTCGGGCATGACGAAGAACAGCTTCATCTTGCCCTTGACCTTCTCGCGGAAGGCATCGGTGATCTGCTCAGCGCGGACCAGTTGCTCCTTGGTGGGCAGCAGCTGGTCGCGGTTGAGAAAGGCCCAGCTGTAGAACTGGCTGTTGGCCAGCTCCACGTAGTCGGCCTCCATGCGCTCGGCCATCTCGAGGATCTCGCCGACGTGGTCGATATTGAGCTTGTGCAGGACGCAGTTGAGCACCATCGGGTAGTCGTACTTCTTGATCAACGCCGCGACGCGCGACTTGAGCTCGAAGGTCTTGGTGCTGGAGAGGAAGTCATTCATCTCCTTGGTCGAGTCCTGGAAGCTCAGCTGGATGTGGTCGAGGCCGGCCTCCTTGAGCGCCTTGATGCGGGCCTCGGTCATGCCGATGCCGCTGGTGATCAGGTTCACGTAGTAGCCGAGCTTGTGCGCCTCGGCGACGATCTCCTCGAGGTCCTCGCGCAGCAGCGGCTCGCCGCCCGAGAGGCCCAACTGGGCGGCGCCCATGGCGCGGCCCTCGCGCAGCACGCGGATCCACTCCTCGGTGCTGAGTTCGTTGTGCTGCTTGGCGTAGTCGACCGGGTTGTAGCAGAACACGCAGTGCAGCGGGCAGCGGTAGGTGACCTCCGCCAGCAGCCACAGCGGCGGGTTGATGCCCTCGCGCTTCACTGCCTCGTCGGACTCAATCGCCTTGACGGCGGATCCATCCCTGTCCATGTGCCACCTCCATGAAACCGGTCACGTCTTCCAGCAACCCGGTCGTCTCGAACTTCTGCTCGAGGTCGGCGACGATGTCGGCGACCGTCCTCACCCCATCCACGCGGGTCATGATCTCGCCGGCGCTGTCGTTGAGCTTGACCATGCCCTCCGGGTAGAGCAGCACGTGCGCTTGCTGCGCCGGCTCCCACTGCAGGCGGAACAGCCTGGCCAGCTTAAAAACGCTGTCCCGGGTGATGGTCACGTCAGTCACGGCACCCGCCCCTCAGCCCTTGGGGCCCTTGATCTCTATCTCGCACTGCTGAAGCATGATCGCGTCGGCCAGCGCCCACAGCACGTCGAGCTTGAACTGCAGGATCTCCAGCGCGCGCTCCTGCAGCTCGCGCGAGCGGCTGAAGTAGGCCTTGGTCACCTCCAGCCCGTGCTGCACGTCGCGGCGGGCCTGGGTGAGCCGGTACTTGAAGTACTTCATGCCCTCCGGGTCGACCCAGGGGTACTTCTCCGGCCAGGTGTCCAGACGCTGCTGGTGGATGTGCGGCGCAAAGAGTTCGGTCAGCGACGAGGCGATCGCCTCCTGCCAGCTCACGCGGCGAGCAAAGTTGACGTAGGCGTCCACCGCGAAGCGCGCCGCCGGCGACACATACTTGAGGCTGGTGACCTCTTCGCGGGTCAGGCCGACCGCCTGGCCCAAGCCGATCCAGGCCTCGATGCCGCCGAGGTCTTCGCCCATGCCGTCGTGGTCGATGATGCGCTGGATCCACTCGCGGCGGATCTCG
>DALYGT010000319.1:0-1947 GCA_031971375.1 Burkholderiales bacterium
CCCTCCGCCATCCCTGCAAGGGGGCTCCGGCCTGAGGATGATCGGCAGCGAAGGCCCGCAGGGCGCTGTTGCTGATGATTTTCATGGAGTGAGTTTATCGCACGTTGAGATAAACTCAAGCGAACCCATCCCTGAGGCCATCGATGCTCGGAATCAACGCCCAAACTGGCCAGCCCCTGGCTGGCATCGACCACCTGCGCCAGAGCATCCGCGACATCCCGCCCTGAGCAGAAAGCGCTGGGTCATTACATTGCGGTACAGTCACACCCGCCATGCCTGTTAAGCCCGCCAACCTTGCCGATCCGGTCGTCACCTTTGTCACCTCGCAGGGGACGATCGAGGCCGAGCTGCTGCCGGCCAAGGCGCCGCTCACCGTCGCCAACTTCCTGCGCTATGTGAGCAACGGCTTCTACGACAGCGTCATCTTTCACCGGCTCTACAAGCCCACCGGGCAGGCCCCCGCAGTGGTGGCGCAGGCCGGGCTGCTCGCCACCGACGGCAAGGGCAGCTACAGCATCAAGTCGCCGCTGGCGGCTGCCATCCCGCTGGAGTCGCGGAACGGGCTGGGCAACACGCTCGGCACGCTGGCCATGGCGCGCACCAGCGAGCCCGATTCCGCCGCGGCGCAGTTCTACTTCAACACCACCAACAACCCCGATTTTGACTACCAGAGCGCGGCCAGCCCGGGCTACGCGGTGTTTGGCAAGACGCTCAAGGGCCTCGATGTGCTCGCGGCCATCAGCCAGGCAGCCACCAAGACGGTCAACGCCGGCAGTCTTGGCACGCTCACCGACTTCCCGGCGCAGGACATCGTCATCCAGACCGCGCGCTCGACCCAGTACTTTGCCGGCAAGCGCGCCGACTACACGCTCAGCGCCACCGCCACCGACGTCACGCTCACCCCGGTCAAGGGCGGCGCGTCGACCTCGGTGCTCAACATCGACCGCTTGCAGTTCAAGGACATCTCGCTCGGCGTCAACGAGGTCATGAGCGGCACCTTGGCGACCAGCGCGGTGGTGGTCATCGCCCCCGGCGACAGCTACAACATCAAGTCGGCCTCGACCAACGACGAACTCCTGACCGCCGGCCACGACGCCGTGACGCTCGACGGCGCCCTCGGCAACGACACGCTGACCGGCGGCACCGGCAACGACACCTTTGCCTTCTCCACCGCCCTCAACGCCAAGACCAACGTCGACACGGTGGTCGGCTTTGACCCCGCCCACGACCACCTGCTGCTCAGCGTCGCCGTGTTTGGCGCCTACACCGCCGGTGCCAGCGTGGCCGCCGCCGATCTGGTGGTGGGCAGCAACCCGGTGGCGCGCGCCGCCAACCAGCACTGGCTCTACAACAGCAAGACCGGCACCTTGGCCTACGACGCCGACGGCTCGGGCAAGCAAGCGGCGGTGGTGTTTGTCAAACTGGTGGGCGCGCCGGCGCTGAGCGCCAGCAACCTGCTGACGGGCGCCTAGGGCCGCGCCCCCGCCGCGACCGCGACGAGCCATGGCCGGCACCGAAGTCTCCCGCACCGACCTCGGCAGCCTGCCCTACCGCGCGGTCGGCCTGCTGGTGGCCTATCGCAGCGACGGCTCGGCGGTGCTCGGCTCGTTTGCGCTGGTCGGCCCCAACAGCGTCCTCACCGCCACCCACGCCGTCTACGACACCGCCACCCGCAGCCCGCTGAGCCGCATCGACCTCTTTCTCGGCGTCGATTACAACTCCACCTTCGGCAGCTTTGCGGGCAGCAACGGCTTGCGCTACCGCGGCACGTTTGAGCACCAACCCGACCCGGTCTACACCTGGACGCCCACCAGCGGCTCGATCCTCGACTTCCCGGCGCAGGTGTTCAGCGACCGCTCCAACACCACCCTCACCTCTGCCGAGTCCACCTCCGACTTTGCCGTGCTCGGCCTGCCCTTTGCCCTGGCGACCGACGGCAACTGGCTC
>DALYGT010000320.1:0-1942 GCA_031971375.1 Burkholderiales bacterium
CATGCTGTTGAGCGTGTCGACCACCTTCTTCGCTTCGATACCGGCCTCGCGGATGCGCTCGAGCGCCAGTTCGAAGTCGCCGTCCTCGCGCGGCGCCTTGGACTTGCGCATCTGGCGGTAGCGGCGGTTGAGGTGAACGTCTTCGGCGATGTTGGCAAGCTGGTAGAAGAAGCTGAATGCGCGCGCCACCCGCACCGTGCCAGCGGTGTCGATGCTGGCCAGCAGCTTCTTGAGCTCGGTCTCGCTGGCCTTGTCGCCGTCGCGGTGGAAACGGATCGAGAGGCTGCGCACCTGCTCGATCAGATCGAAGATCGCGTCGCCCTCGAGGTCACGCAGGGTGTCGCCGAGCAGACGTCCCACGTAACGGATGTCGTCGCGCAGGCGCGACTGCAGTTCGGTGCTACGGCTCATTCCTCACTCCGGATGCAATGGTTGTTCGTGTCGGCACGGGTCGCCGCCTAGCCAGAGGGCATAGCCGGGTCGCATGGTAGACTGCGGGACGATTCAACCCTGACGCCGAAAGGCGCCGAACAGAGGGGTCATGTCCTACAACAACAATGCAGCACCTGGCGTGGGTCGCACCGCTCCGGATCGTCTCGTGATCGCAACACGCGAGAGCCCGTTGGCTCTCTGGCAGGCCGAGCACGTCCAGAGTCTCTTGTCGGGAGTATACCGGCAAACCCGCGTAGACCTTGCCAAGATGACGACGCGCGGGGACCAGATCCTCGAGACGCCGCTCTATCAGGCGGGGGGCAAGGGCCTCTTCATCAAGGAACTCGAGGTGGCACTTCTCGAAGGTCGCGCCGACCTCGCCGTGCACTCGCTCAAAGACGTTCCGATGGAGCTCGAGCAGGGCTTCGCGCTGGTCGCTATCGGCGAGCGTGAGGACCCGCGGGATGCCTTCGTGTCCAACCGTTACAACCGTATCGACGAGCTGCCCAAGGGCGCCCGCGTCGGTACCGCGAGCCTGCGCCGTGCCTGCCAGCTGCGTGCCCGTCGGCCGGACCTGGTGGTGGAGACGCTGCGCGGAAACGTCGGCACGCGCCTGCGCAAACTCGATGCCGGGGAGTTCGACGGCATCCTGCTCGCTGCCGCCGGACTCATCAGGCTGGGTCTGGCCGAACGCATCCGCGAGGTCATCGACCCGTCGGTGAGCCTGCCCGCGGTGGGCCAGGGCGCGCTCGGCTTCGAAACGCGCGCCGACCGCCATGATGTTGCCGAACTGGTGCAGGTGCTGAACCACGAACCGACGCGGCAGCGTGTCACCGCCGAGCGCGCCATGAGCCGCGCCCTCGGCGGCAGCTGCAACGTCCCGCTCGGCTGCCACGCCGTCCTCAACGGCGACCGCCTGCACCTGACCGGCTTCGTCGCCATGCCTGACGGCAGCCGCATGATCCGCGGCGAGACCGAAGGCGCCGCCACCGATGCCGAGGCGATCGGCCTCGACTTGGCCGAGCAACTGCGCGGCCGTGGCGCCGGCGAGGTGATGGCGCTGCTGGCCGACCACCTGAGCAGGCCGGCCAACTGATCCACGCACCGCGGGTCGTGGTCACCCGCCCGGCCGGACAGTCGGCCGGTCTGGTGTCGGCCCTGCGCGCGGCAGCGATGCAGCCGGTCGAACTGCCGCTGCTCGAACTGGTGGCACTGCCGCCTGCTGCCGGCGCAGATCTGCGTCGCGAGGCGGAAACGGCTGATCTGGTGATTGCAGTCAGCCCGAGCGCTGTAGCCTTCGGGCAGGCATGGTGGCCAGACGCATGGCCGCCAGCGTGCACAGTGGCGGGGGTCGGCGCAGGGACCGCGCGGGCATGGCGTGCGGCAGGGGCCGATCGCATCATTGAACCCGAAGGCGATGGCGACAGCGAAGCGCTGCTGGCGCACCCGGCGCTGCGGGCGGTGTCCGGGCAGCGCGTGCTCGTCCTGCGCGGGGAGGGCGGTCGCGACC
>DALYGT010000321.1:0-1932 GCA_031971375.1 Burkholderiales bacterium
GTCGAGGTGATAGATGCGATCGATCCGCGTCTCGCCATCGGCGACAAGCCCGGCAATAACAAGACTTGCCGACGCGCGCAGGTCGGTCGCCATCACTGTCGCGCCGGTTAGCCGAGGGACACCAGAGACGATGGCGGTGTTGCCGCGCACCTCGATCTGCGCACCGAGCCGGCGCAGCTCCTGGACGTGCATCAGCCGGTTCTCGAAGATGGTCTCGGTGATGGTCGCGGTGCCCTCGGCGATGCAGTCCATCGCCATCAGTTGCGCCTGCATGTCGGTCGGGAAGGCCGGGTGCGGGAGCGTGCGCGCCGACACCGCGCGCGGCCGCCCATCCATGCGGATGGCGATGTCCGGACCGTTCACCTCGACGGTGGCACCGGCCTCGCAAAGTTTGGCGATCACCGCATCCAGCGCCTCGGGGCAGCTTTGGCGCAGTACCACGTCGCCGCCAGTCGCCGCCACTGCGGCAAGGAATGTCCCGGTCTCGATGCGGTCAGCCATGATGCGGTGTTCGCCAGCGCCGAGCCGCTCTACACCGTCGATGGTGATGGTATCGGTGCCGGCGCCGCGGATGCGTGCGCCCATGCGGGTCAGGCACTCCGCAAGGTCGACCACTTCCGGCTCGCGCGCCGCATTCTCAAGCACGGTGGTTCCCTCGGCGAGGGTCGCGGCCATCAGCAGGTTCTCGGTGCCGGTCACGGTGACCATGTCCATCACCACCCGCGTGCCGCGCAGCCGTGGTGCCCGCGCCACCAGGTCGCCTTGCTCGACGCTGATGCTGGCCCCCATCGCCTCAAGCCCCTTGATGTGCTGATCGACCGGGCGCAAGCCGATGGCGCAGCCACCCGGCAGCGATACCCGCGCTTCGCCACAGCGCGCGACCAGCGGCCCGAGCACGAGGATCGACGCGCGCATGGTCTTGACCAGGTCATAGGGGGCATTGGCGTCGCTGATGCGTGCAGCGTGCAGCGTCACGCGGTCGCCCTCCTCGATCACCACCTCGACGCCCATCCGCGCCAGCAGCTGCAGTGTGGTGGTGACGTCGCGCAGGTGCGGGACGTTGGACAGTCGGAACGGCTCGGCGGTGAGCAGGGAGGCGCAAAGGATCGGCAGGGCGGCGTTCTTGGCGCCGGAGATCTGCAACTCGCCTTCGAGCCGCTGGCCGCCCTGGATGACGAGGCGTTCCATGGCGCGCTCAGCCGGCGTATTCGGCAGGGGTACGGGTCTGCATCGAGAGCGCGTGGATCTCTTCGCGCATGCGGTCGCCGAGCGCGGCGTAGACCATGCGCTGGCGCTCGAGGGTGCGCTTGCCCTCGAAGGCGGCGCTGACCACAAGCGCCTCGAAGTGCGTGCCGTCACCGTGCACCTCGAGGTGCTGGCAGTCGAGGCCGTCGGCGATGTACTGGCGGAGCTGGTCGGGGGTGGGCATGGCGAGGTGTCTCCGGGGGCGCCGGTCCGGTGACCGCGCCTGGCTTGAGGATCTGGCGTCTAGTGCCTGAGTTTGCGCCCGCTGGCGAGGAAGTGCAGCGTGTAGACGGAGAGCGCCACCAGCGCGACCGCGATCGCACCCAGGCTCAACCAGGGGTCGACATCGGAGGCGCCGAGAAAACCGAAGCGGAAGCCATCGACCAGATAGAAGAACGGGTTGAAGTGCGACAGCGCACGCCACACCGGCGGCAAGTCATCGACCGAATAGAACACCCCGGCGAGGAAGGTCAGCGGCATCACCACGAAGTTCTGGAAAGCTGCCAGTTCGTCGAACTTGTCGGCCACCAGCCCGGCGATGATGCCGAACACACCCAGCAGCGCTGCACCACTCACAGCAAAAGTGAGTGCCCACACCGGGTGCTTCACCGGCACGCCGGCGAACAGCAGCCCGACCAGCAAAACCATCACGCCGACGGCTACCCCACGGATGACGGAGGCCGCGGT
>DALYGT010000322.1:0-1930 GCA_031971375.1 Burkholderiales bacterium
CCGTGCTCGATGGCGATGCGGCGACCGGCCCGCTCGTCCATGAGCAGCAGTGCAAGTGAGGCACCCTCGCCCTCCTGTGTTCGCCGCGCCAGTGCGACGCGGATGCACGCGGCTTCGCCTTCATCGAGGTCGGGCAAGGCGGGCTCGACGGGGGCGGGCCCCGTTGATCGAAGCCAACCGGCGGATTCCGCCTGGGCAATGGCGTCTTCTCCCGGCAATCCCTTGCCTGTGAGCACCTCTGCGCGGACCTCGGGCGGCCACCACACTGCGCCGAACAGCGCCCGCAGCCAGTCGACGCCATCGACTCGAGCCAGCCCGATGAGTGGGCTGGCATCCGTCAGGACGAGGCGAGCCATTCGTCGAGGGTGTCGAGGTCTTGTGCCGTCTCCTGAGCATCGAGCCGGATGACCGGGATGCCGAGGCGTGAGACGTGCTGCACAAAGACCGCCACCGGCATCTGCGCCAGCTTGGCGGCGCGCGACAGCGAGAGTTGGCCATCGCGGAACAGTGCCGTGGCCAGCGCAGGCCGCACACCGGCGACATCAAGCGCGCCCACAGCCTCGATGCCCACCATGAGCGCGTCCGGGCGGTCGCGGTTCATCACCACGACCACGTCGTTGCGGGCCATGCGCAGGGCTTCGCTCGGGTTGTTCTTGAGGCTGCTGACGTTGACGGTCTCCATGCCCATCTCTCAAGGGAATATCAGATGGGAATAATATCAGGGACACACGCCAGTGGCCAGTCGGCGATTGCTTGAATGCCGATTGACGATAACGACTGGCCGCCGTTTGACCATCTCGGGCGGCCGCAGTCCAGCGAAGTCGAAGTAGACGACGCTCCCGGGTCGGGGCTGAAAGGTCAGTGGCATGTCGCCATTCTGTTGTGGACGAGGGGTCTTCTGCATCGTCCAAATCACCGATCGTGGCCCCGTCAGTTTTCGCGAGCCACCCCTCAGCGCCGCTGCCCCAGCCAATCTTCAAACCCGGCCGGGGTCAGGATCGGGATCTCGAATTGGGCGCCCACGGCCAGCAAGTCGCCATCAACGGTGACCAAGGCGTCAGCGCGTGCGCACCGAGCCAGTGCCAGAAACATCACGTCGTGGTCGTCACGCACCGGGGGCAAGCCGGTCGGTGTCGTATGAAGCCGCACTGTCTCTACCCACGGCAGGTAGTCGCCCAGCAGGGTCTGCTGCTCGCCCGGCGACAGCCTGAACTTTGGGTACGCCAGCACCCGTAGTAGTTCGCTGACAGTGTCGTGGCTGGCCAGAGGCGTGACTTGTTGCGACTGCCAGCGCTGGCGCAACGCAAGGAAACGCCCCGAGGCAAAGACCAGCGCCGACACCACGCAGTTGGTGTCCAGCACGACGCGCGGCGGATTCATCGACCCTTGCGGGCCCAGGCGATGGCGTCTTGAACGTCGCTCTCGGTGATGCCGAGTTCGTGGAGCTTGCTTCGCACCGCGTCGGCCTGGTGAAGCCGCACCGGCGCCAACACGATGTTGCCGCCCTGCACCGTGACGTCGTAGTACTCAGCTTCGCCAACGCTTTGCACCACGGCCTTGGGCAAGGTGATCTGGTTCTTGCTGGTGCGTTTGGCCAACATGACTGCACCTCAGTAAGGAAATAAACAAGTAAGGAAGTAAGGGCCTGATGCTAGCGTAACTCCGGCAAGACGGTTGATCGATACGGCTACGGACTCTCGTCGCGATTCGCCAGCCACTCCCGCAGCGCGTCGTTCATCCGCGTCTGCCAGCCTTTGCCTGTGGCGCGAAAGGCGGCGATCACGTCGGCGTCGTAGCGCACGGTGAGCGCGACCTTGGTCTTGGCCGCAGGTGGGCGACCCCGCCGGACCAGCGTGTTACCGATGTACTCGTCGGCTTGCTGGAACCACTCGTCGGTCAGTTCGGGCGCGTCGTCAGGGTCGACCCAGGG
>DALYGT010000323.1:0-1911 GCA_031971375.1 Burkholderiales bacterium
GGATAAGCCAGCTGGCGGCGGCCCCAGTCTTCGAGGCGGTGGATCCGGCCACCACCGTTGCCGACGGTGGCGCGGTAGCGTTCGATCATGCCCGGGACCTGTTCCGACTGGTCCGGATGCACGATGAACACGATCTCATAGTGACGCATCGCATCTCCTTGTGGATATAAAGCCTGCCGGTGCGAAACGGTCAGGCAAGGTCACCGGCGGCGCCGGTGCACGAAAGCCGCGTTGGTCGCCCGACGCAGCAAAGCCCGTGAGTATGCGGCCCAATGGCCGGCGACGCAAGGTCCGCTCAGTCCACCGGCAAGCGCCGCCGCGTCTCTGCGAGGCAGATGCCGGTCGAGACGGAGAGGTTCAGGCTCTCCACCGTGCCGCTCATCGGGATATGCGCCAACACGTCGCAGTGCTCGCGCGTCAGCCGGCGCAGGCCGCTGCCCTCGGCGCCGAGCACCCATGCCATCGGCAGGCGCAGTTCGACGTCGTAGAGCGGCTTGGAGCCCTCCATGTCGGCGCCCACGGTGAGGATATCGCGGTCGGCCAGCTCCTCAAGGAATCGCGCGAGGTTGGTCACCGTGATGTACGGCACCGTCTCGGCAGCGCCGCAGGCCACGCGCGACACCGCGGGGGTAAGCCCCACGGCGCGGTCCTTGGGCGCCACCACCGCATGCACGCCAAAGGCGTCGGCCACGCGCATGCAGGCGCCGAGGTTGTGCGGGTCCTGGCAGCCGTCGAGAACCAACAGCAACAGCGAGTCGCCGGCGGCGTCGATCACTGCGTCGATGTCGTGCGCCAGGACCGCTGCCGTGACCCGCGCGACCACGCCCTGGTGGCGCGCGCCGCGTGTCATGCCGTCGAGGCGGTCCGGGGTGGTGGCGTGCAGGCGCACCTTCTTCTCTCCAGCCAGCGCGAGCAGGCCCTTGAGCCGCCCGTCGCGGCGGTTGTCGGCGTACCAGAGCTCCTGCACCGAGTCTCCGCTGGCGCGCAGCCGTGCCGTGATGGCGTGGAAGCCCCACAGGAAGTTGTCATTTGCCATGGCTGCGCCCCTTGCCGGTGCCCGCAGCCTTGGCACTGCTGCTTCCCGTCTTGCCGGAACTGGTAGACCGCGTCGCGGCGCCGCCGGACTTGCCGCCGCGCCCGCGCCCGCTTTCGACGCGCCCGGCATCGACATCTGCCGCATCCGCCTCGCTGCCGCCCTCGACCAGCGCGAAGTCGATGCGTGTCGTCTCGACGTCGGCGCGCACCACCTGCACCGTCAGGCGGTCGCCCAGCCGGAACTGCCGTCCGGTGCGCTCGCCGAGCAGGCGATGCTTGTCCGCCTCAAAGTGGAAGTAGTCGGTGCCGAGTTCGGAGATGTGCACGAGGCCTTCGATGAACACCTCGTCGAGTGTGACGAAGATGCCGAAGCCGGTCACAGCACTCACTGTGCCCGGGAACACCTCGCCGACGCGCTCGCTCATGAAGGTGCACTTGAGCCAGTTGAGTACGTCGCGGCTGGCTTCATCTGCGCGGCGCTCGGTCATCGAGCACTGGTTGCCGAGCGCGTTCCAGTCGCCAGCGTCGTAGGTCTTCTTCTTGACCACCGCCTTGATCGCGCGGTGCACCAGAAGATCCGGGTAGCGGCGGATCGGCGAGGTGAAGTGGGCGTAGGCATCGTACGCAAGGCCAAAGTGTCCGATGTTCTCGGGACTGTAGACCGCCTGGCTCAGCGACCGCAGCATGACCGTTTGCAGAAGACTGGCGTCCGGCCGTTCGCGGACCTGCGCCAACAGCTTGCCGTAGTCGGATGCCGATGGTTTGTCGCCGCCGCCGAGCCCGAGCCCGAACTCCGACATGAAGGCGCGCAGGTTCTCGAGACGATCCGATGACGGACCGTCGTGGACGCGGTAGAGCGCCGGGTGCTCGGCGCGG
>DALYGT010000324.1:0-1906 GCA_031971375.1 Burkholderiales bacterium
CGCTGGCGACCTCGCCGCGGGCAGCCGCCGCCAGCTTGCCGCCGACCACCAGCAAGCGATGTTCGAGGCCATCGATGAAGCGCTCGACGATGACGCCGCTGCCTTCTTCCACTGCGACGGCGTAGGCCGCTTCGACCTCCTGCCGCGAGACGAGGTTGGTGAAGACGCCGCGGCCGTGGTTGCCGTCGAGCGGCTTGACCACCGCGGGCAAGCCGAGATCCTCGGCGGCTTCCCACGCTTCTTCGGGACTCGCCACCTGAACGCCGCGCGGCACCGAGACGCCGCAGGCGGAGAGCAATTGCCGTGTCAGCTGCTTGTCGCGTGAGATGCCCTCGGCGATGGCGCTGGTGCAGTCGGTCTCGGCGGTCCAGATGCGACGCTGCGCGGCGCCATGGCCGAGCTGCACGAGGTTGCCGTCGTTGAGCCGGATGAAAGGCACCTTGCGCGCCTCGGCGGCGGCGACGATGTGCGACGTGCTCGGCCCGAGGCAGCGGCGGTCGCTGCGATTGCGCAGTTCGGCGACCGTGTCGGCGACGTCGAAGGGATGGTCGTGGATGGCTGCGAGCACGAGGTCGCGCGCGGATTCGAGGGCGAAGCGGGTGACCTCCTTCTCCCAGCAGGTCACGATCACCTTGTAGACGCCGCGGCGAGAGGTCTCGCGGGCACGGCCAAAGCCGCCGTCGAGCCCGGCCATCGATTGCAACTCGAGTGTGACGTGTTCCATGATGTGGGCCGGCCAGGTGCCTTCCACAAGGCGGCGGAGAAAGCCGCCGCGCTCGTCGTAGCTGCAGCGGTGCTCGACCAGCCCCGGCAACCAGGCCGCGAGTCGGTCGGCAAAACCGGGTAGACGGTCGGAGGGGTGGTCCTCCAGTTCGCCAATATCGACCAGCGCCTCCAGCACCGGGTCGTATGTCCACATGTTCGGGCCACCGATGTGGCGGATGGAGAGGAATTCGATGCGGAAGTCGGGTCGGACGGGCATGAGGGCGGGTTTTAGTAACAATTGTGGTGTCAACGCCCTTCCCGCCCGGCGCGTTGACAAGCAGTGACGCGCGAATCCCCCCGATGACCCCACCCACTGTAGACGTCGACGCCTGGTCCAAGGCGGCATCCGCGCACCTCGTCGCCGAGGAGGCATTGCTTGCCGTTGCGGAGACCGACCTTGACACGGCGCGTCGCTTTGCATCCGGCGCGGTGGCGCTGACCACCTCGCGCATCCTCTCGCTGCAGTTGCTTGACCACCGTATCCGCATCACCGGCGAGTGGCCGCTGCGCGAGGGCAAGCTCTCCCTCACCGACCACGCCGGCGTCGCCACGCTCGATTGGCGCACCGACGACGCGCTGTTGGCGCGCTGGGAGTTCCGCCTCGGTCTGCAACCCTCAGCGCAGGGCCTGCTCGACGCCTGGCAGCGCTGGCGCGAAGGCGACCACGCTGCGCGCTCGGCCCTCTGTCGCAGTTGCGGCATCGAGGTGCCAGTGGGTGTCCAGACCTGCGAGACCTGCGCCGGGGACGAGCAGCCGCCCTCGACACTGACCCTGCTGCGGCTGTGGCGCTTTGCGCGGCCATACAAGTCGCGCCTGCTGCTGGGGTTCTTGCTGACGCTGATCGCCACCGCAGCGACGCTGGTGCCGCCGTATCTGACCAAGCCGCTGATGGACAAGCTGCTCATCCCCTATCAGAACGGACAGGACCTCGATAAAGAGCTGGTCAGCCTCTACATGCTCGGCCTGCTGGCGGCAGCGCTGGTCGGCTGGGCGCTGGGCTGGGCGCGCACCTTCGTACTGGCGCGAGTCTCCGAGCGCATCGGCGCCGACTTGCGGACGGCGACCTACGAACACCTGCTGAACCAATCCGTCTCGTATTTCGGCAGCAAGCGCACCGGCGACCTGATGGCGCGCATCGGTG
>DALYGT010000325.1:0-1874 GCA_031971375.1 Burkholderiales bacterium
CGCCCTCGACGTGTCGACCTTCAGCCCGGACCACGCAGTGACCACCGACAACGTCTTTGCCGACCAGATCGAGGTGATCCGCGGACCGGCCTCGGTGCTCTACGGCGGTGCCGCGATCGGCGGGGTGGTCAACGTGGTCAGTAGTCGCTTGCCGCGTGAGGCGATGGATGGCATGCATGGCCGGTTGGTGTCCCGCTTCGACTCCGCCACGCGCGGCTGGCTGGGCGGCATGCAGGTGGATGGCGGCAACGGTCACTTGGCGTGGAACTTGCAAGCCTCGAGCCAGCGATTCGGTGACCTGCGCGTGCCCGGGGCGGTGTTCTCCGACGCGCTGTTGGCAGCCGATCCGGACAACGCGCGTTTCCGTAACCGTGTCCCCGGCAGCTCCAGCGACACCGACGAGGCCTCGGTGGGTGCCGCGCTGACCGGGGACAAGGGCTATTTCGGCTTTGCGTTGAGTCGCACCGAGCGCAACTATGGGGTGCCGACGCTGCATCTGGCCCAAGAGTCACCGGTGCGCATCGATCTGCAGCGTGACCGCTACGAGACTGCGGGCGAATGGCGCCCGGGCGGCACGGTGGAGCGGATCCGCTTCTCGGCTGCCCATGTCGATTACGGGCACAAGGAACTGGAATCGGTCGGTGGTGCACGCGAGGTGGCGACCCGCTTCGCCAGCCGTGGCGGCGAGGCCCGCCTGGAGCTGACGCTTGCCGAGCTGTCAGGGTGGCGCACTGCGCTCGGCGCGAGCGCGAATCGCCGCGAGGTCTCGACGCGCGGCGAGGAGGCGCTGCTGCAGGACGCGGGCCTCGTTGCGTCCCTGGGGCGCGGGCTGTTTGCGGTGGCTGAGCGCGACGTCGGCCGGGTGCACATCGAGCTCGGCGGGCGCATCGACCGCGAGACGCGCGACCCGGCCAGTGGCCGCAGCCGCGATTTCACGCCGACCACCGTGTCGGCCGCGGCGCAATGGAGCTTCGTGCCCGGCTACGGCGCGGGCTTGAGCCTGAGCCGGTCGCAGCGCGCGCCGGGTGTCGAGGAGCTCTACTCGCGCGGGGCGCACCACGCCACTGGCACTTTCGATGTAGGCAACGATGGCCTCGGTCTCGAAACCGCGCGCAATGTCGAACTCAGTCTGCGCAAGACCGAAGGACCCTTGCGCTGGAAGGCTGCGGTCTACCGCACGCGCTTCGAGGGCTTTGTCTATGGAGCGCTCGGCGGCGCGGTGGACGGCACCGGCATGCCAGAGGTGTCTGGCCCGTTCACGCTACAGACCATCCGCCAGGACGACGCGACCTTTCGCGGCATCGAACTTGACGGCAGCCTGCGTCTCGATGAGCAGTGGACCGTGGGCCTTTTCGCCGACCGGACCATCGCCAGCATCGACAACTATGGGCCGGCACCGCGCATCCCGCCCCTGCGCATCGGCGGCACGCTGGTGTGGGAGCGCGCGGGTTGGCATGCCGACACGCGCCTCACTTGGGCCGACCGGGTCGACCGGCTCGCGCTCAACGAGACGCCGACCGACGGCTACTTGCGCTGGGACGCCGGCGCGACATATCGCACCAAGATTGCGGGACACCCGGCGCAGTTCATGCTGCGCGGCATCAACCTGCTCGACCAGGACATCCGGCTGCACACCAGCTACCTCAAGGACGGTTACTCTCTGGCGGGGCGGAGCGTGGTGCTCGGCCTGACGCTCGATTTCTAGTCGCCACTGACCATCGAAGGCGGCCTCCTTTGGGGAGTGGTGGGCCGGACCTACGATGGGTGTCGGCGGCGGGTCTTCCATCGGGATGCAGTCTGCGTGGCGGGCCGAGCCTACGATGGGTGTCGGCGGCGGGTCTTCCATCGGGACGCGGTTTTCCGGGGCAAGCCCG
>DALYGT010000326.1:0-1873 GCA_031971375.1 Burkholderiales bacterium
GCCGGTGCACGCCTCGGAGATGCTGGCCAAGAACGCGTTCAACCTGATCTCGCCTTTCGTCAAAGACGGCGCGCTCGCGCTCGACTGGGAAGACGAAGTCATCGCCGGTTCGGCGCTGACGCACGCCGGTGAACTCAAGTCGGCGGCGGTCAAGACCGCCCTCGGCCTGTAAAGGAGCCCCACATGGAAGGCTTTCTGTATCTGTACGTGTTCATGCTCGCGGCCTTCACCGGCTACGAGGTGATCTCGCGCGTGCCGGTGATCCTGCACACGCCGCTGATGTCCGGCTCCAACTTCGTCCACGGCGTGGTGCTGGTCGGCGCCATGGTGGCGCTCGGCGCCGCCAACCCCGAAGACCCCCTGCAGCTGGCGATCGGCTTCTTTGCCGTGCTGCTTGGCGCGGCCAACGCTGCCGGCGGCTACGTGGTGACCGAACGCATGCTCGGCATGTTCAAGAAGAAGGAGGGTGCGTAAATGGACGCCAAGGTCCTCGTCAACGCCGCCTACTTCGCCGTAGCGGTCGTCTTCATCCTCGGCCTCAAGGCCATGAGCTCGCCGCTGACGGCGCGCAAGGGCATCGTCTGGGCCGGCTACGCGATGGTCGCCGCAACGTTGGTGACCTTTGCCTGGCCGGGTCACGATGGTCAGGGCATGCACAACCTCGGCCTGATGGCCGCCGCCATCGTCATCGGCGGCGCGGCCGCCTGGTGGTCGGGCAAGAAGGTCGCCATGACCGACATGCCGCAGATGGTCGCCATCTACAACGGCATGGGCGGCGGCGCGGCTGCGGCCATCGCCGCGCTCGAGTTCGCCCGCGGCGAGGTGCACGACCCGCTCGTCACCACGCTGGCGGTGATCGGCTCGCTGATCGGTTCGGTCGCTTTCTCCGGCTCGTGCATCGCCTTTGCCAAGCTGCAGGGCATCATGGAGAAGACCTACCGCCTGCCGGCGCAGAATGCTGTGAATGTGGTGCTTGCTGTGGCTGCGGTGGCGCTCGGCGCGTTCATCGTCATGCACCCGGACAACACCACCGCGCTGCTCGCCTTCTATGCGCTGGCGCTGTTTCTCGGCGTGATCCTGACCACGCCGATCGGCGGCGCCGACATGCCCGTCGTCATCTCGCTGCTCAACGCCTTCACCGGCCTTGCGGTGGGCTTTGAGGGCTTTGTGCTGGGCAACCCGGCGCTGATCGTCGCAGGCATCGTGGTGGGTGCATCGGGCACGCTGCTCACCCAGCTCATGGCCAAGGCGATGAACCGCCCGATCGCCAACGTCATCTTCACGCCGATGACTGGGGCAGCGGCTGGCGGCGGCGAGGCTGTGACCGGCACCATGAAGGAGACGTCGGCACTGGATGCCGCATCGATGATGCGCTTCGGCAGCAAGGTCATCGTCATCCCGGGCTACGGCATGGCCGTGGCGGGCGCCCAGCACAAGGTCTGGGAGATGGCGCAGCTGCTTGAAGAAGCCGGCGTCGAGTGCGTGTTCGCCATCCACCCGGTGGCGGGCCGCATGCCGGGCCACATGAACGTGCTGCTCGCCGAGGCCGGCGTGCCCTACGACAAGATCCTCGACCTCGACGAGATCAACGCCGACTTCCCGCAGGCCGACGTCGCGCTGGTGATCGGTGCCAACGACGTGGTCAACCCGGTCGCGCGCACCGACAAGTCGAGCCCGATCTACGGCATGCCGATCCTGGACGCCGACCGTGCGCAGAACTGTATCGTCATCAAGCGCGGCAAGGGCGCGGGCTACTCGGGCATCGAGAACGCGCTCTTCTACGCCGACAACTGCCGCATGCTCTACGGCAGCGCGCAGCAGGCCATCGCCGAGATCATCCATCACATCAAGACGATGGAAGAGGCGTGACGCT
>DALYGT010000327.1:0-1871 GCA_031971375.1 Burkholderiales bacterium
TTTCAGCCTCACCGGACAGATCCCCACTGCACCGAGCGTGACCAGCGGCGCGCGTCTCGCGGCCAGCGCGGCGGCGACGGTGGACGCGGGGCCTATGGCCGGCAAGGGCGTCTCCGATAGCCTCATTGCCATCGACCCGGTCGTCTGCCCACCTTGCTTCCTGCCAGACGTCGTGCAGGACGAACTGCGCGACACCGCAGGCAAGCTGACCGGATACCGGGAGACCGTCTCGGGTCCCGGCTACAGCAGCATCACGGTCTATGACGCAGACATGAACTTCGTCTCCAGCGAATACCGCGACAGCAGCGGTTATCGCTCGAGCACGCTGCGGACCACGCTCACCGACGCCACCGGAGCGACCACCGGCTACCGCGAGACGAGTACCGGACGGGGTGGCGACTATTCCTACGATTCGGCTACACGCTACGACGCAAACTTCAACATCGTCGATTCGCGCTATGCCGACAGCAGTGGCTACACCTCCATCAGCACCCGCAGCGAGATCCATGACAGCAATGGCGTACTCAGCGGGTACCGGTTGGTGAGCAATGGCCGCGGCGCAGGCTACAGCTACTCGTCGGTCGAGACCTTCGACGCCACCTACAGCCTGGTGCGCTCCGAATACTCCGACGGGAACGGCTATCGGTCGACCTACAGCGTCGAGACCCAGCGCGACAACGCGGGGCAGGTGACCGGCTACGTCACCACCTACACGTGGACCGACGGCAGCAGCGCTTACAGCAGTACTGACCGCTTCGACGCGAACTGGAACTACCTCGGCGGCGACAGCAGCAAGCCGGGTGCCGTCATCGATGATGGACCCAAGGTGATACCGCTACTCGCAGCAGACACCGTCGGCGCGACAACCCTCGCAGCGCGCTCCGCCGAAACCTCCGGTTCCGGCGCGCTCGACGGCTCGGCCAAACGTGGCGCCAAGCTCAAGTCGACCGCTGGCAACGACACGTTCTACGTCGATGACATGCGCGACCACGTCGGCGCCGCGAGCAAAGGCGAGGACACCGTGGTCAGCGACACTATCTCCATCGACCTGAGGCGTGGTGCCTACAAGGGCGCAGAGGACGCCACCCTGCTTGGTCGGCGCGACCTCGACCTGCATGGAGATCGCGGCGCCAACACCTTGCTCGGCAACGTCGGCAACAACCGCCTCGACGGCGACAAGGGCAGCGATACCTTGTTCGGCGGGCTGGGCAAGGACGTGTTCGTCATCCGCGCCGGGCAGAAAGGCGCCCCGGACACCATCACCGACTTCACCCGGGGCGACGACCACATCGAGTTGGCCGGCCATGCCCTGCGAAAGCTGTTCGACGCCAGCGGCCACCTGCGTGACGGCGTGCTCGGCGATCGCCTGCTGTTCGACGCGGCGAGCGGCAAGCTGAGCTTCGACCGCGATGGTGCCGCGGGTCAGGCCAGCGCCAAGGTCATCGTCGTGCTGGTCGGCGTGGACGGCGTCGGCGCGACCGACTTCGTCCACGGCTGATCACGCATCAGCGCACGCCAAGCAGCTCAACGTCAAAGATCAGCGTCGCGTTGGGCGGGATGACGCCGCCCGCACCGCGCGCGCCGTAGCCCATCTCGGCCGGGATCACCAGAGTGCGCTTGCCACCGATCTTCATGCCGGCGACACCTTCGTCCCAACCCTGGATGACCATGCCGGCGCCGAGACGGAAGACGAAGGGCTGACCGCGGTCGACCGAGCTGTCGAACTTCTTGCCGTGGCCGTCGGCAGCTGCCGGGTCGTAGAGCCAGCCGGTGTAGTGCACCTGCACGGTCGCGCCCGCCTTGGCCTCGATGCCGGTGCCGACCGTGCGGTCGAGCTTGGCCAGCGCCGTCACCGGCGCCTTGGGCAGGTC
>DALYGT010000328.1:0-1848 GCA_031971375.1 Burkholderiales bacterium
AACCTGAGCGTGCGCGGCCTTTCGGCCAGCACCATGGGGGCGCTGCGTCAACGTGCTTCGCGCGATGGAGCCAGCATCAACAGCATGGTGGTGCGCCTGCTCGATCAGGCGCTGGGTCGTGCGCCGGGTGGGGGGCGTCTACAGACCTTTGATGACCTCGACGCGCTAGCCGGAAGCTGGACCATGGAAGAGGCTGAGGCGTTCGCGGCCGACACGCGGGCCTTCGCGACCATCGACCCTGCGCTGTGGCGTTAACGTGCGCCCGGTCCTCGTTGACACCTGCGCTTACGCTGCTTTTATGTCAGGTCAGGCGGAGGTGGTGGAGGTGTTGCGACACGCGCCGCGCATCCATCTCAACACCGTCGTGCTTGGCGAACTCATAGGCGGTTTCGCTGCGGGTACGCGCGAGGCCGCCAACCGTCAGTCGCTGTCGAAGTTCCTCGACTCGCCGCGCGTCAGCTTGCTCGATCTCACGGTCGACACTGCCGACGCCTATGCGCAGGTCTGGCTGGGCTTGCGTCGCAAGGGCCAGCCCATCCCCTCTAACGACCTCTGGATCGCTGCCACCGCGCTCGAACACGGCGCTGCACTGCTCACGCTCGATAGCCATTTCCGGCAGGTGGATGGTTTGCGTGTGGTGGAGCGGTTGGCAGATCTGCTGCCCTAGGCAACAAAAAACCCGGCCTGAGCCGGGTTTTTTGCATCGGCGGGGTGAAGCTCAGGCTTCCGCCACCACCACCACCTTGATCTCGACCACGACGTCCTGGTGCAGGGCGACCGAGACAGCGTGCTCGCCGAGGGCCTTGAGCGGACCGTCCGGCATGCGCACGTTCATCTTCTCGACCTTGTGGCCGACCTTGCCCAGTGCTTCGGCGATGTCGGCATTGGTGACGGAGCCAAAGAGCTTGCCGTCGACACCGGCCTTCTGCGCCACGGTGATGACCAGTTCGGCCATCGCGGTGGCTTGCGCCTGCGCTTCGGCCAGACGGGCCGCTTCGGCAGCCTCCAGCTCGGCACGGCGCGCCTCGAAGGCGGCGATGTTGTTCTGCGTCGCACGCTTGGCCTTGCCCTGCGGGATCAGGTAGTTGCGGGCGTAGCCGTCCTTGACCTTGACCACGTCGCCGAGTTGGCCGAGGTTGACGACCTTTTCCATGAGGATGATCTGCATGTCGGTGTCTCCTCAGTGCAGGTCGGTGTACGGCAGCAGCGCGAGGTAACGCGCACGCTTGATCGCTTCCGACAACTGGCGCTGGTAGAACGCGCGGGTGCCAGAGATGCGAGCCGGGGTGATCTTGCCGTTCTCGGTGATGAAGTCCTTGAGGAGTTCAACGTCCTTGTAGTCGATCTGTTCGATCTTCTCGGCGGTGAAACGGCAGAACTTCTTGCGGCGGAAGAGGGCCTTGGAGCCGCTGCTTTCACGCTTCTTCTTGAAATCGCGAGCCATGTCTCGTGTCCTTTATGTGCGGGGCGCTCAGGCTTCGGCAGCCGGAGCTTCGGCGGCGGCGGGCGCGGCGGCACCGGCCATGACGTTGCGCGACTTCTCTTCCTTCATCATGGGCGAAGGCTCGGTGTGGGCCTTGTCCATGCGGACGGTGAGGTGGCGCAGCACGGCGTCGTTAAACCGGAACGCGTTCTCGAGCTCGTCAAGCTCGGCCTGGCCGCATTCGATATTCATGAGCACATAGTGCGCCTTGGCGATCTTCTCGATGGGGTAGGCAAGCTGGCGTCGACCCCAGTCCTCGAGGCGGTGGCGCTTGCCGCCTTGTGCGGTCACCATTGCGGTGTATTTTTCGATCATGGCGGGAACCTGCTCGCTCTGATCGGGGTGGACAATGAATACCACCTCGT
>DALYGT010000329.1:0-1846 GCA_031971375.1 Burkholderiales bacterium
TGGCCGGGAGAGCGGTGAGTGGGGCTTTCGCAGCAGACTACGGAGTCATCTGCAAGGAAGCCCCACCACCGGTAGGCCCGGCCTGCCACCTGTCCGCGTGCCACCGACAGTGCTCGCGGGCCTTCCATCGGGCGACGGTTTTCCGGGGCAAGCCCGGAGAAACCGCTTTCCCGATGCGCCCCCCTCGGGTTTGCTCTCGTCGCTCGGCTTGCAGCCCCGAGCCGCACGCCACTGACCCGCGTCAGAAGTTTGCAAGGTACGGTCGATATACTCGGACCATGCATCCAGAGACCTACCTGACCCGCGCCCTCACTGCGTTTGTACTCGGCGCGTGGAGCATTGCCGCTGCAGCGGCCGACATCGCGCTGAGCGACGCCCAGGTCCGCGGGCTTGGCATCGCCACGCAAGTTGCCACGGCCGGGTCGAACCGCACCCTGACCGCGCCAGCCGAGGTCACCGTCGCGCCGGACCGCATCGAGGTGCTCGCAGCGCCGGTGTCGGCGCGGGTCGAGTCGGTCACCGCCGCGGTCGGCCAGACGGTACCCGCGGGCAAGACACTGGTTCGCCTGAGTAGCGCACAGTCGCTCGACTACGTCCGCGAGACGCAGACGGCGGAGGCCGCGCTGACACTGGCGCAACAGAACGCCGAGCGCGACCGGCAACTCCTCGCCTCGGGGCTGATCCCGAAGTCGCGCGTCGATGCCAGCGAGTCGGCGCTGCTGCAGGCGCAGACCCGCGCACGCCAAGCCGGTCGGCAGCAGCAGCTGGCGGGCGTCAGCGGCGACCAGCCGGTGCAGTCGATCGCCACCCGCAGTGGCGGCGTGGTGGTCGAGGTGATGGCGGCGCCCGGCGCACGCGTCATGGCCGGCGACCCGCTGCTGCGTCTGGCGCGCGTCGATGCCCTGTGGCTCGACATCCGCGTCCCGGCGGCGCAGGCGGCGGGCGTCGCGGTCGGCAGCGCGGTGAGCATCGGTGGGCGGGAGTCCCGCGCCACGGTGACCGAGGTCGGGCGGGCGGTGATCCCTGGCACCCAGTCGCTGCCAGTGCGGGCGCGCGTGACCGACGGCGCGGCAGCGCTGCGGCTTGGCGAGCTGGTCGAGGCGCGGATCGCACTGGTCAACGGCGGCGACACGGTGTCGATCCCGTCGCGCGCGGTGTGGCGCGAGGCCGGTGCGACGCGCGTCTTCGTGCGCAGCGGCGCCGGCCGCTTCCGCGCTGTCGACGTACAGGTCATGCATGACGACGGCGGCTCGGCTGCGGTGCAGGGGTTGCAGGCAGGCGACGCCGTTGTGGTGCAGGGCATCGCCTCGCTCAAGTCGCTGCGCAGCGGCGCCTGACGCGCGCCTGCCCGATGGTCTCCGCCGGTCTGGTCGCCTGGTCGTTGCGACAGCGCCTGTGGGTGCTGGTCGGCACCGCCATGCTCGTCGTCGGTGGCGTGCTGGCAGCGCGCAGTCTGCCGATCGACGCCTTCCCCGACGTCTCCACCCCGCAGGTCAAGGTCATCCTCAAAGCCCCCGGGATGACGCCAGAAGAGGTCGAGACGCGCATCACCGCGCCGGTCGAACAGGCGGTCCTCGGTCTGCCCAAGGCCAAGATCCTTCGCTCGAGCTCGAAGTACGCGCTCACTGACATCACCATCGACTTTGAAGAGGGCACCGACGTCTACTGGGCGCGGCAACAGGTCGCCGAGCGCCTCTCCGGCGTGATGCAGGACCTGCCACCGTCGACCACCGGCGGGCTCGCGCCGCTGACCACGCCGCTGGGCGAGATGTACATGTTCACCATCGAAGGCCCGCAGACGCTGGCCGAGCGCCGTACCGTGCTCGACTGGACGATCCGGCCGGCG
>DALYGT010000330.1:0-1840 GCA_031971375.1 Burkholderiales bacterium
GGACCTGGCCGGAGGGTTTTCGGCATTACGTGCTTGAACACGGCGTGCGTCCATCCCCGCATTTCGAGCGCTTCATTCTTGAACGTTGAATGTCGCCTTCCGGCGACTGAACGTTGAATGTCGCCTTCCGGCGACTGCACGAAACCGCTCCGCGGTACGCCCCTCCTGTGAGGAGAGAGCTCTACGATGACGGGCGCTGAGCGCGTCTTCTCCAGCCGGGCAGGCCTGGATGGTCTGGGCTTGGGCCCGAGCCTGGAGCGCTCCCATGACCGCCAATCCCACGACCCTCGACAGCGCGATCGCCGATTCCCCAAGGCCTATGACGCCGTTGCGCCGGCGCATGATCGAAGACATGACCATCCGGCGTTTCAAGCCCGGGACACAGGGGCGCTACCTGCGCGCGGTCGAGCATTTTGCACGTCACTTCAAAGCCTCGCCCGACACCCTCGATTACGATCATGTGCGCCAGTACCAGCTGTCGCTGGTCGAGCGGGGACTGTCGCCCGGTGCGATCCGCCAGGCGATGTCGGTGTTGCGGTTTTTCTTTCGTATCACGCTGCAGCGCGCCGACGCGCCGCTCTTGATCCCGGTGGTGCGCGCGCCGGCCAAGCTGCGCGAGACGTTGTCGCCGGCGGAGGTCGCGCGTTTCATTGAGGCGGCGCCGGGCGCAAAGTATCGGTGCGCCTTCAAGATTGCCTATGGAGCGGGCCTGCGGGTCTCGGAAGTGGTGTCGCTCAAAATCAGCGACGTCGATTCCAGCCGCATGGCGCTGCGCATCGAAGACGCCAAAGGCGGGCGTTCCCGCTTCGCCAAATTGTCCCCGGCCATGCTGGAGAGTCTGCGCGCGTGGTGGCGGGTCGCGCGCCCGCGCCATTTCCTGTTCCCCAGCCGACTGAAGGCGTTCGACCACATCAGTACACGCCAGTTCTCGAGAGCGTGCCGCGAGGCGGGCATGCGCGCGGGGATCGCGCGAAATGTTCACCCGCACATGCTGCGTCATTCTTTCGCGACGCATCTTCTCGACGAAGGGGTGGATATTCGGGTCATCCAGATCTTGTTGGGCCACGTGAAGCTGGAGACGACGGCGATCTATGCCCGCGTCTCGCCAAAGCTGCTTAACGAGTCCCATCACCCGCTCGACGCACTGCCGACGGTGACGTCCAAGCGGCCCAAGCGCAAGCCCAAGAAGGCCGCCGCCCCCGCCTGATCGGCGGCCCACGTGACCAGACCAGCGCTCGAGGTTGCGGACATCTTCCGGGCCTCGGGCGTCGCTTACCGCGCCGCAAACGCTGGCCATCTGAGCTTTGGCCAGCTCAAAGTGATGGCCGCGATCGAAGCCTGCCGCACCGCGGCCCTCGGCGGGCATGTGAGCGCGTGCGCCGACTGCGGGGCGATCGACATCGCCTACAATTCCTGCCGCAACCGGCATTGCCCAAAATGTCAGTCCGCGGCGGCGCAGGATTGGCTGGAGGCGCGGCAAGCCGAGCTGTTGCCGGTGGAATATTTCCACGTCGTCTTCACGCTGCCCAAAGAGATCGCCGATTTCGCTTACACCAACAAAGCGGTGGTCTATGACGCGTTGTTCAAGGCGGCGGCCGAGACGCTGACCACGATTGGCGCCGATCCCAAGCATCTCGGCGCCAAGATCGCCGCCACCATGGTGCTGCATAGCTGGGGCTCCGCGCTCACCCACCATCCGCACGTGCACTGCATCGTGCCGGGCGGCGGCTTGTCCGCCGATGGGACCCGCTGGATCGCTTGCCGGCGCGGCTTCTTCCTGTCGGTGCGGGTGCTGTCGCGCCTATTTCGGCGGCTGATGCTGCAGCGGCTGCTTTTGGCC
>DALYGT010000331.1:0-1839 GCA_031971375.1 Burkholderiales bacterium
CGGCGGGTCAAGGACACCTTTGCCGTGCCGACGGCCGTGTATCAGGTCAGCGGCGAGTACGCGATGCTCAAGGCCGCCGCGCAGAACGGCTGGCTCGACGAGCGCGCGGTGGTGCTGGAGTCACTGCTCGGCTTCAAGCGCGCCGGCGCCGACAGCATCCTGACCTACTTTGCGATGGATGCAGCGCGCTGGCTGCGCGAGGCGAAGTAAGCGCTCACACCGCCGGCTTTTTTCCGGCCGCCGGGCCACCTGGCTTTCCGCCACCCGGCTTGCCGCCCTTGGCCCCACCCAGCCCGAAGAGCGGCGCGTAAGCCTGCTCGCGCGAAAAGCGCCACGCGCTCACCGCGAAGGCCAGCAGCGTGAACCCGGCCAGCACCGCCAGATCCAGCGTCCACGCGAAGTCGCTGCTGTGGCCGCTTATGTGCGGCAGGGCATGCTTGAGCAGATCGACGCCGTAGGTATACGGATTGAGGTGCGCCGCCACCCCGAGCAGCCCCGGCAGGTTGCCGACCGGGTACAGCGATCCCGACAAAAAGAACACCGGGAAGATGACGAAATTCATAATCGCGGCGAAGTTGTCCAGTGTCCTGGAGAACGCCGCCACCAGCATGCCGATGCCGGCACAGGCGTAGGCGGTGGCAAAGATGCCGAGCGCCAGCAGCGCCCAATCGGTGTGCAGCGGAAGATCACCAAGCACGGCGAGGATGACCAGCAGCAGCAACGCCTGGAACACCGCCGAGATCGCCGCCGCCTGCATCTTGGCGAAGACGATCCACCTGTGGGCAAACGGCGCGATGACCAGCATCCGCATCACGCCGGATTCCTTCTCGTAGACGGTCGACAGCGCGCCGAGCAGGGCGCCGAAGAGGATCGCCATGCCCATCACGCCGGGCACCAGAAAGCTGCGGTAGCTGCCCTCGCCGCCGCCCACCGTGGCCTCGAAGCCGGCGCCGATCACAAACAGCCAGATCAGGGGCCGCACCAAGGCCGAAAGGAGCCGCCCCTTCTGCCGCCAGAGTTTGACCAGGTCGCGCTCCACCACCGCGTAGACCGGGCGCCAGAGGCCGGGGCGGGCGAGCGGCTCCGGTCCGGCCGAGGGGCCCGACGGGGCGGCATCGTTGCGGGCAGCCGTGCTCGCAGAGTGACTGACCTGGCTGTTCTTAGACATGCCTCGCCCACCGATTGAATTGGGCGCTCACTGGTTCACCCAGAGGAAGACGTCATTGAGGTTGGGACGCCGCACCACCACGCTGCGGATGCGTGCACCCAGCGATTCAGTCAGCGCGGCCAGCCGGGCCGGGTCGTGCTGCGGCGGGCGGAACGAGAGCGTCTCGAACTCGACCCGCGCCGGGCCCAGCGCAGCCTCCAGTTCGGCGCGCACCGATTCCGGTTGGTCAGCGCTCACTTCCACGATATCGCCGCTCAGATCGCGCACCAGCGCGCCAGGCTCACCCTGCAGCACGATCTTGCCGCCACGGATGAAAGCCACGCGGTCGCAGTCCGCCGCCTCCTCGAGGTAGTGCGTGGTCAGAAGCACCGTCATGCCGGTCTCGGCGCGCAGCTGCTCGATGAAGCGCCAGATGCGGCGCCGGCTCGGCAAGTCCAAGCCGATGGTCGGCTCATCGAGGAACAGCACCTCGGGCCGGTGCAGCACGCCGCGGGCAATGTCGAGCGCGCGGCGCTGGCCGCCCGAGAGCGAGCCGACCGGCTTGTCGCGCTTCTCTTCCAGCCCGAAAAGGCGGATCAGGTGCTCGGCGCGCTCGCGCGTCTCTGCCAGCGGCAGGTCGTAGAGCAGGCCTGAGAAACGCAGGTTCTCCCAGACCGAGAGCTGCCGGTCCA
>DALYGT010000332.1:0-1832 GCA_031971375.1 Burkholderiales bacterium
CATGCTCGAGCGTGGGTTTTTTCTGGGCGCTCCGGACCCGCGCCGACCCGGCGCCGCCGCGAGCGGGCACTGACGAGGACCCGCTGCATGCATACCCGCGACAGCCACCTCCATTTCCGCACCTGCCATCTATGCGAGGCGATGTGCGGCGTGGCCATCACGGTCGAGGACTCAAAGATTTTGTCCATCCGCGGCGACGAGGCGGACCGCTTCAGTCGTGGACACCTCTGTCCCAAAGCCCTCGCACTCAAAGATGTGCACGAAGATCCCGATCGGCTGCGCCGCCCGGTCAGGCGCACCGCCGGAGGTTGGGAGGAAGTATCTTGGGACGAGGCCTTCGAGTCGGTGGCGCAGCGGCTCGTCGACATCCAGCGGCAACACGGACTCGACGCTGTGGCCACTTACCTCGGCAACCCGCAGGTGCACAGTTACAGCGGCCTGATCGGTGGCGCGCGGTTCCTGCGCGCCTTGCGCAGCCGCAATCGCTTTTCGGCGACCTCCGTCGATCAATTGCCGCATCACTTCGCGGCTTTCGCGCTCTATGGGCATCAACTGATGATCCCGGTGCCGGATCTCGATCGCACGCGCATGTTGCTGGTGATCGGCGCCAACCCCGTTGTGTCGAACGGCAGCCTCATGTCGGCGCCCGATGTGGCGCGGCGTCTCAAGGCCTTGCGCGCGCGCGGCGGCAAGTTGGTGGTCATCGATCCACGGCGCAGCGAAACCGCCGAACTCGCCGACCAGCACCACTTCATCCGCCCCGGCGAGGATGCGTGGTTGCTGCTCGCCTTGTTGCAGGTGATCTTTGAGGAAAACCTCGCTGATGCAGGGCGCTTGGCACCGCTGCTCGATGGCCTCGAGGCGCTGCGAGCCCTGTGCCGACCGCATTCCCCCGAGCGGGTCGCGGGGCGCATCGGCATCGCCGCCGAAGACCTGCGGCAACTGGCACGCGATTTCGCGACCGCCGAATCTGCGGTGTGCTACGGGCGCATGGGGGTGTCGACGCAACAGTTCGGCGCGCTCTGCCAGTGGCTGATCCAGTTGCTCAATATCGTCACCGGCAACCTCGATCGCCCCGGTGGCGCGATGTTCACCCGACCGGCCTTCGACGCCCTCGGTCTGGCGGCGGGCTTCGGCCAGCGGGGTTCGTTCAACCGGCGGCGCACGCGCGTGCGCGGCTTGCCGGAGTTCGGCGGCGAGTTTCCGGTGGCGGCGCTCGCCGAAGAAATCAGCACCCCGGGGCCGGGGCAGATCCGCGCACTGGTCACGGCCGCCGGCAATCCGGTGCTCTCGACGCCCAATGGCCGTCAACTCGAGCAAGCTCTGGCGTCGCTCGAGTTCATGGTGTCGGTCGACTTCTACATCAACGAAACGACCCGACACGCGCATCTCATCCTGCCGCCGACCTTCGGTCTCGAGCGCGATCACTTCGACCTCATCTTCCACATGCTGGCGATCCGCAACACGGTCAAATATTCGCCGCCGCTGTTCGACAAAGCGCCGACCGCGCGGCACGACTTCGAAATCTTTGATGCGCTCGTGCAGGGTCTCGAGTCGCACGATCCCCGGCGCCGGCCTGCGCTCAGCGAGCGCTTGCTGTCGCGCTGGCTGACGCCGCGACGCTCCATCGCGCTCGGTATCCGGCTCGGGCCCTGGGGTGCAGGTTGGAACCCCTTTTCCTCCAAGCTCACGCTGTCGCGGGTCCTGCGGCAACCGCACGGCATCGATTTGGGCGCGCTCACGCCGTGCTTGCCGCAGCGCTTGCAGACCCCGAACCGACGCATCGACCTGCTGCCCGCGACGCTGGTGGCCGATCTCGAACGCCTCGAGCG
>DALYGT010000333.1:0-1829 GCA_031971375.1 Burkholderiales bacterium
CGGCGACCTGCACCGCGCTGCGGGCGCTCTGCCGTTCGGCGTTGGCCTCGTCGAGCGCCTCGCGGGCCATGGCCTCAGCGCGCTCTGCCGATCGGGCTGCAGCCTCGGCCTGCTGCTGCGCGACGCGAGCCTCTGCTGCGGCCGCCTGCGCGGCCACCAGTTCCTCATCCACCCCGGTCTGACTCGCCGCCAACTGCTGCGCCCGGCCGGCCTCGTCGGACTGGCGGCGCAACTGCGCCTCGATGCGCCCGCCAAGGGCCGCGCGCGTCTGCTGCAGGTGGGCGATGTTCTGCTCGATGCGGGTGACCTCGGCAGTGGCCGCATACATGGCAGCCTGGCGCTCGGCCAGCGCGTCGGCGGCGGCGATCTGCGCCTGTCGCAGCGATTCGGCCTCGGCCTCGAGCGCGCGGACCTGCGCCATCTGCGCCTCGATGGCGGTCTCGGCGCCGGCGATGGCAGTCTCGGCGGCGCGCGCCTGCTCACTAGCGAGGTAGGCGCGCAGGCCGTGGAGAGTCGATTGCGCCTCGCGCTGTTCGGCAGAGAGGTCGCGGTAGCGTTGCGCGGCGGCGGCCTGCGTAGTCAGTCGCACGATCTGCTCATCGAGCGTGCGCATCACATCCTCGACGCGGTCGAGGTTGATGCGTGCATCGCCGAGCCGCCCTTCGGTCTCCTTGCGGCGCTCGCGGTAGCGCGACACGCCGGCCGCCTCCTCGAGGAAGACGCGCAACTCCTCCGGCCGCGCCTCGACGATGCGGTTGACCATGCCCTGCTCGATGATGCCGTAGGCACGCGCGCCGACGCCGGTGCCGAGGAAGAGGTCACCGATGTCGCGGCGGCGCACCGGCAGGTTGTTGATGTAATAGTGCGAATCGCCGCTGCGCTCGTAGACGCGCCGCACCGCGATCTCGGCGAACGGCGCCCACTGCCCCGGCGCGCGGCCCTCGCGGTTGTCGAACAGCAGCTCCACCGACGCACGCGACACCGGCTTGCGCCCGGAAGACCCGCTAAAGATCACATCCTGCAGGGACTCGCCGCGGAGCCGGCCAGCGGCCGACTCGCCGAGCACCCAGCGCACCGCGTCGATGATGTTGGACTTGCCGCAGCCATTGGGCCCGACCACACCGACAAGCTGCCCGGGCAGCGGGATCTGCATCGGGTCGACGAAGCTCTTGAAGCCGGCGAGGCGGATCTGGGTCAGGCGCATCGGAGCAGTGTCGACCGGGTCGGAGTGAGCGGCTCGCCTATAATCCGCCCGATTCTACAGACAGCCGACCATGACCGCCCAACCCTCCCGCAGCCTCGAGACCTTCCCCAACCCCAAGCCGGAGCGGGATTTCCTCATTCACATGGAGATCCCGGAGTTCACCTGCCTGTGTCCCAAGACCGGGCAGCCGGACTTTGCCCACCTGACCCTCGACTACATCGCCGATGAGCGTTGTGTGGAGCTCAAGAGCCTCAAGCTCTACATGTGGAGCTACCGCGACGAGGGCGCCTTCCACGAGGCGGTGACCAACCGCATCCTCGACGACCTGGTCGCAGCCACCGAGCCGAGGTTCATGCGACTCACCGCACGCTGGTACGTGCGTGGCGGCGTGTTCACCAATGTGGTCGCCGAGCACCGCAAGCCGGGCTGGGTGCCGCCGGTGCGGGTCGACCTGCCCGAGTTCGAGCAGCAATCCAACACGCGGGGTTGAGCATATGGATGCCCCCGCCGCCGGCTTGTTCAAAGCCTATGACATCCGTGGCGTTGTCGACACCGACCTGACGCCCGATGCGGTGCGCCAGATCGGCCGCGCCATCGGCGCCGAGGCGCGCGCGCGCGGCCAGAC
>DALYGT010000334.1:0-1818 GCA_031971375.1 Burkholderiales bacterium
GTCTGGTGGTCGATCTCGGCCGTGTCGGCTCGGCCGCGCGACAAGCGGGTCGCGGCAAACATGCGAATGGCATCGTGGCGCGCGTGGGTCGCGAGTGCCTCGCGCGGCTGGCTTGCCTGCGCCATCGCTTGCGGCGTGTGCGGCTGGCGGATGCTGGCGACCTGCAGCGCGAGGGGCGGCTGGCAGCAGCGCTCGCCGGGGCTGTCGCGCCCCATGGCCTCGACCTTGCGCCGCGCGCCTTGACGACCCTGGCCGCGACACCCGGCTGTACCGCGCGCATCGAAGGCTTGGCCAGTCTGCTGGCGACCTGCATCGGCTTGTACAAAGGTGGGCGGTCGCGGACGGTGCAGACTGCCCCGCAGACTGGTGACGCGCTGCACGGGCCGAGCACAGAGGCCCGCCGCGAACGCGTCTTCATGACCCTGTTCGACAACGTCCTCGCGCGCTACGAGTCGCATCTGCGTGCCCGCGGCGAGATCGACTTCAACGACATGATCTCGCAAGCCGTCGATGCACTCGACCGGGGCACGGTCAAGCTCCCGTTCCGCTACCTGTTGGTCGACGAGTTCCAGGACATCTCGGCCGGTCGTGCGGAACTGGTCAAGGCGCTGCGACGTGCGCGACCGGACGCGAGGCTGCTCGCCGTCGGTGACGACTGGCAATCGATCTACCGCTTCGCCGGCAGCGACGTCGGCATCATGACCGCCTTCGAGTCGCACTTTGGACACACCGAGACGCGTTTCCTGCGCCAGACCTTCCGCTTCGACCGGCGGCTCGAGGCGGTGGCGTCGGCCTTCGTTCTGCGTAACCCGGCGCAGATCCGCAAGCAGGTCGAGGCGCGCGCGCCGGACACCGACGCGCCGTCGGTGGTGTTCTGGCTACCTGCCGACGACGAGGCCGATGACCCGCTGCCCGCCATCGCCGAGGAACTGCTGCGCGACACCTGTGGCCGCCCCGACATCCTCGTCCTCGGCCGCTACCGGGCACTCGAGGCGCAGGCCCACCTCGACCGCATGGCCGCGGCTTACCCGCAGGCCGCCTGGCGCTACAGCACCATCCACCGCGCCAAAGGCGCCACCGCCGACTATGCCGTCATCCTCGGCGTGCGCGGCGGACGGCAGCCGTTCCCGGCTGAACGCGGCGAGGACCCGTTGCTTGCGCGCTTCCTCGGCATCGGCGAGGACTTTCCGCATGCCGAGGAGCGGCGCCTGTTCTACGTCGCGCTGACCCGCGCGCGGCATCGCGTCTACGTGGTCGGCGACCGCCGACGGCCGTCGTCCTTCTTTGCCGAGCTGCTCGAGCAGGGCGGCGACATCGCCGTGCGTGATCGCAGCAGACGTGTTCCGTGACACGTTGCCTCCCGACAGCGACCCCGCAAGGCACGCTGCAGTGAGACCGGCAGCGCACGGCGGATGAGATACTCTCCACCCATGATCGAGAACGACCGCCTCGTCGCGCCGCGCGCCGCCAGTCCGCAGGAAGACGCCATGGAGCGCGCGCTGCGGCCGCGCGACCTCTCCGAGTACGTCGGTCAGGAGAAGGCGCGTGGGCAGATCTCGTTGTTCGTCGAGGCCGCCCGGCAACGCAAGGAGGCGCTGGATCATGTCCTCCTCTACGGCCCGCCTGGGCTCGGCAAGACCACGCTGGCGCACATCATCGCCCGCGAGATGGGGGTGGGGCTGCGCCAGACCTCGGGGCCGGTGCTCGAGCGCGCGGGGGACCTCGCAGCTTTGCTGACCAACCTCGAACCGCACGATGTGCTGTTTATCGATGAGATCCATCGCCTGAGTCCGGTGGTCGAGGAGGTTCTCTACCCGG
>DALYGT010000335.1:0-1817 GCA_031971375.1 Burkholderiales bacterium
CAGCCTCCACCGTCACCGGTCAGGCCATCCCTAGCGTCAGCCCGGGCAAGGCCGCGGCGCACCTGCAAAAGCTCGACTGCTTCTGTTTCAAGCAACAGACGCTCGCGCCGGGCGAGGCGCGTGACATGCCGGTGTCGTTCATCGTCGATCGCCGCCTGCCGGACGACGTCAGCGCGCTGACCCTCTCGTATTCGTTCTTCGCCGTCGACGCCGCCACCGGCGACGCCGGCCGCAGTTGACCGGAGCCGCAACGATGCGACACACCGTCGTCCACCGCTCCGGCCATCAGATCCAACCGCTCGCAGCCTAAAAGGGGAGACCAATGAGCGACTCACACGCCCACGGCGCACACAGCTATTACGTCCCGTCGCACAGCACCTACCCGTTCACGCTGGCGATCGGCCTGTTCGCGCTGGCTCTCGGCGCGGTCTTCAACATGAACGGCAAGGCGCCCGGCTGGGCCATGCTGCCGGGCCTGGCGGTGATCCTCTATGTGGTCGTCGGCTGGTTCGGCGACGTCATCCGCGAGAACCGCGCGGGTACGTTCAAGGGCTGGGAGGACCGCGCCTTCCGTCTTGGCATGCTCTATTTCATCGGCTCCGAAGTGATGTTCTTCGCCGCGTTCTTTGGCGCGCTGTTCTACGTCCGCAACCTCGCGGTGCCTGACCTGCTCAGCTTCGATCTGCTCTATCCGACCTTCGAAGGCACCTGGCCGCTGGCCGGCAAGGGGCCGAGCGCCGACATCCCGGCCTTCCAGCCGATGGGCGCGTGGGGTCTGCCGGCGATCAACACGGCGCTGCTGCTGACCTCCGGTGTGACGGTGACCATCGCCCACTGGGCCTTGCTGCGTGACAACCGCACGTGGCTCATCCTCGGCCTGGCTGCCACCGTTCTGCTCGGCGCAGCGTTCATGGCCTGTCAGGCGACCGAGTATCACCACGCCTACACCGAGCTCGGCCTGACTCTCGGCAGCGGCGTGTATGGCGCGACGTTCTTCATGTTGACCGGCTTCCACGGCCTGCACGTGACCATCGGCGCGATCATGCTGGCGGTGGTGCTGGGCCGCGCACTGAAGGGCCATTTCAGCAGCAAGGACCACTTCGCCTTTGAGGCCGCTGCCTGGTACTGGCACTTCGTTGATGTCGTCTGGCTCGGCCTGTTCGTCTTCGTCTACTGGCTGTGACCGGGCCGTGGGCGCGATGCGCTGTTCATGCGCCCCTGAACAAAGCGGCTCCTCTGCGGGCCGCTTTGCTCGTGGGTGCGTCCGCCGCGACCCTTACATCGGCACGCGCGACTGCAACACGCCGGACTGGAATCCGATGATGAGCAGCACGAACAGCAGCAACGACAAGCCGATGCGCAGCGTCAGGGCGCGAGCTGTCCTCTCGCCGCCATTGCGGTCGCGGAACAGGAACAGCGCCCCGGACAGGAGGCTCGCCACGATGGCGACCAGCAGCAGCACGATGACGATCTTCATGGGTCCGCTCCAGGATGTCGCGTTGGTGGGTGGTCCGACCGATTATCGGCCGCGTCAGCCATGACCGCAAACGTCGTCGTCAGCGCACCCGCGCGGCTGTTCCGGCCATCGATGATCGGCACCTGCCTGGTGGTGGCATTGGTGCCGCTGTTCGTGAGTCTCGGCAATTGGCAGTACAGCAAGGCACAGGACAAGCTCGCACGCCAGGCGGCGCTCGAGCAGCGACTGACCGGCCCGGTGCTGGACGTTCTGGACTCAGCCCCGGTCCTGCGTGACATCGAATACCGCCCGGTGCGGCTGCACGGCGAGTGGGCGTCCACTGCCGGCTTCCTGCTTGACA
>DALYGT010000336.1:0-1807 GCA_031971375.1 Burkholderiales bacterium
GGCGGCGCAGCATTTTCATCGCGACAGGGGCCCAAGGCAGATCCAAAGTCGTCTTGTACGCCAAGCAAGCTTTCGGGAACCTGACAAGCCGCGTGCCGCAGGCGTGTGCCCGCGCAGGCTGCAGACTTGGCGGGTGGGCGGGCGATCAGGCCTCAGGCAGGTGCATCACAAAACGGCTACCGCGGTCTCCGGCAGCCGTTTCCAAGGTCACCGTTCCGCCATGCGCCTCGGCCGCCGCGCGGACGATGGCCAAGCCGAGGCCGCTGCCTGCCGCCGTGGTCTCACCACGCCGGAAGCGTTCGAACAGACTGTCGCGGTCATCCACTGCGATGCCGCAACCGTCGTCCTCGACCTCGAGCAGGACCTTGCCGGCCTCGGCGCGGCAGCCGATCGTCACGCGGGTGGCACCGCTCGCATGCAGCAGCGCGTTGTCGACCAGATTGAGCAGGGCCTCGCGCAACAGCCAGCGCGTGCCCTGCAAGCACCGATGGCGGACGTCGAAACCAAGGTCGATGCCGCGCCCCAGCGCGCGGTCGAGGCACTGGTCGGCGACACTGGTGAGCAGCGACGACACGTCGACGGCTTCCATCTCGAGCGTGCCATCCGCCGAATCACGAGCCCGCGCCAGTGCCAGCATCTGATGGGTGGAATGCGAGAGTTCGCGACTGCTGGCGATGACCTCCTCCAGACGCCGAGCGGTCTCCCCGCCGGTGCCTGCCCTCGCAAGCTCAAGGCGCGCGCGCAAGGTCGCCAACGGCGTCCGCAACTGGTGGGCCGCCGCCGAGAGGAAGGCCTGTTCGTCCGCATGCACGGCCTTGAGCCGGCCGAGCAGACGGTTGATCGCGCCGACCAGGCTGCCGGCCTCGCTCGGCAGGCCTTGCAAGGCCAGCGGGCTGAGGTCGTCAGGACGTCGCGCATCGACCGCCCGACCGAGCCGCAACAAGGGCTCCAGCACCCAGCCGGTAGCCAAGACCAGAACCAGCGCCAGCAGCAGGAAGACGAGGACGTTGACGTAGACCACGTTGCCGAGGATGTCACCGGCGACCTCGTTGCGCCGACCCATACTCTCTGCCACCACCACGCTGAAGCCATGTACCCCATCGATCGGCAGCGTCACCACCCGCCACGGCTGCTTGCCGAACCGCGTGTCGGCAAACACAGCCTGCCGGGCGGCGGGATCCGCGGTGAAGGCACGCAGGTTCTCGTCGCCGGCCAGTACAAGACCGTCGCCCGCGACCACTGCGAAACGCACGTCGTCGTCGGCATCAGAGCGAACGACGCGAGCACCGATATCGCGCGCCGCGGCCACCATGCGCTCGCGGTCGCTGGCCAATGGCGCCACGGCATCGGCGATGATCTCGGCGGAGCTGGCAATGGCATGGTCATAGGCCTCGTTGGCCAGACTGATCGAGTCCCGATAGTCGAGCACCGCGCTGGCCGGCACACCGACCGCCAAGCAGACCACGATGACGAGCATCAGCCGCAGCCGCAGGCTCGGCAGGCTCCGGCCACCCACCGCGCGATCCTCAGGCAGGGCCATCGTCGCCTTCGAGCCGGTAACCGAGTCCACGCACCGTCCTGACCATGTGCCCCCTGTCGCCAAGTTTGGCGCGCAGGCGCGAGACGCCGATCTCAACGGCATTGCCGGTGATCTCGCGATCCCAGGTACCGAGCGCGGCGACCAGTGCGTCCTTGGCGACCACACCCGGCGCAGCCAAGGCGAGCGCCCGCAGCAGTCGCCATTCGCTTGGCGTCAGGTCGAGGGGTTCGCCAGCCAAGTGTGCATCCTGCCGCTGCAGATCGATCT
>DALYGT010000337.1:0-1805 GCA_031971375.1 Burkholderiales bacterium
GGCAAGAGACCGAGAACAAGGCGCGTGCGGTGCTGCGCGCGGCTGAGCTGGCGGAGCAGCCGCCGACATCCGGGAGCTGACTTGAGCGCGTCCCGCATCGAACGCCTCGCCATCGTCGGCGTCGGCCTGATCGGCGGCTCGCTGGCCGCAGCGCTGCGCGAGGCAGGTGCGGTCGGCACGGTGGTCGGCATCGGCCGCTCGCAGGCGACGCTGGACGAAGCGATACAGCTCGGCCTCATCGACCACGGCTTCACCGATGCCGCCACCGGCGTGCGCGGCGCCGACATGGTGGTGCTGGCGATGCCGGTCGGCCAGACCGGGCGCATGCTCGCTGCCATCGCGCCCGGGGTCGGGCCGCAGGTGGTCGTGACCGATGCCGGCAGCACCAAGTCCGACGTGGTCGCAGCGGCGCGCGAGCATTTCGCGGCGCACATGGCGCGCTTCGTCCCTGCGCACCCCATCGCCGGCGACGAGAAGAGCGGCCCGTCGGCGGCGCGCGGCAACCTCTACCGCGGCCGCAACGTGGTCACCACGCCGCTGGCCGAGACCGACGCCGACGCCGTGACGCTTGTCGAAGCCATGTGGCGCACCGCCGGCGCCGTCATCCACCGCATGACGCCGCAGCAGCACGACGACGTCTTTGCCACCGTCTCGCACCTGCCGCACCTGCTGGCCTACGCGCTGGTGGCGCAGGTCGCGCTCGACCCCGACCACGAGCGGCTGTTCTCGTACGCCGCGTCAGGCTTCCGCGACTTCACCCGCATCGCCGGCAGCCACCCCGAGATGTGGCGCGACATCGCGCTGGCCAACCGCGACGCGCTGCTGAACCGGCTCGATGGCTACACCGCACAGGTCGCGGCGCTGCGCGAGGCCTTGGTCGCCGGCGACGGCGAGGCCCTGCAACGCACCTTTGCCCTGGCAAGAGACGCGCGCGCCGACTGGCTCAAGCGTACCGGACAGGGATGAGCGGATCCCTCCTCCTGCCGCCGGTCAGCCGCGCGCAAGGGGTCGTGCGACTGCCTGGCTCCAAGAGCATCTCCAACCGCTGCCTCTTGCTGGCGGCGCTGGCACGCGGCAGCACCACCCTGCGCGGCGTGCTCGATGCCGACGACACGCGGGTGATGCGCGAGGCGCTCACGGCGCTCGGCATCCGACTGACGCATCTCGGCAATGCGGGCGGCGGCAGCGACGACTGGCAGGTCGAGGGCGCGGGCGGGGTCTTCCCGGTCAAGCGGGCTGAGCTCTTCCTTGGCAACGCCGGCACCGCCATCCGGCCGCTCACCGCGGCGCTGGCGCTGAGTGGCGGCGAGTACACCGTGCGGGGCGTGCCGCGCATGCACGAGCGGCCGATCGGCGACCTGGTCGACGCGCTGCGCGAGGCCGGCGCCGCCATCGACTGCACCCAGAACGAGGGCTACCCGCCGCTCGCCATCCACCCCGCCACGCTGCGCGAAGCGCCGATCCGCGTCCGCGGCGACGTGTCGAGCCAGTTCCTCACCGCGCTGCTGATGGCGCTGCCGCTCACCGGCCGGCCCAGCACCATCGAGGTGGTCGGCGAGTTGATCAGCAAGCCCTACATCGAGATCACGCTCAAGCTCATGCAGCGTTTCGGGCTGCAGGTGCAGCGGGATGACTGGCGCCGCTTCCGCGTGCCACCCGGCCCCTACACCGCGCCCGGCGAGCTGCACGTGGAGGGCGATGCGTCGGGCGCCTCGTACTTCCTCGCCGCCGGCTTGCTGGGCGGCGGCCCGGTCCGGGTCGAGGGCGTGGACGCTGGCTCGATCCAGGGCGACATCGCCTTCGCC
>DALYGT010000338.1:0-1800 GCA_031971375.1 Burkholderiales bacterium
GCTGATCAGCG
This sequence comes from Burkholderiales bacterium, assembly GCA_031971375.1. Lineage (GTDB taxonomy): Bacteria > Pseudomonadota > Gammaproteobacteria > Burkholderiales > UBA3065 > UBA3065. The sequence goes on from DALYGT010000338.1 coordinate 12, forward strand.
ACTCGATGTCGATGAGGATCAGCATGCGGTCGTCCAGTGCACCCAAGCCAGTGATGTAGCGCGAATCGAAAGCACCCCCGAACTCGGGCGGGGGGCGCACCTGGTCGGGCTGCAGTGCGATCACGTCGGAGACGCTGTCCACCACCATCCCGACCACACGATTGCCGAGGTTGAGGATGATGACCACGGTCATGTCGTCGTAGGCCACCTCGCCGAGGCTCAGGCGGATTCGCATGTCGATGATCGGCACGATGTTGCCGCGCAGATTGACCACGCCCTTGATGAAGTCAGGCGCGTTGGCGATGCGGGTGACCGGGTCATAGCCACGGATCTCCTGCACCTTGAGGATGTCGATACCGTATTCCTCCTCGGAGAGGTGGAAGGTCAGGTACTCGCTCGTCTGGCCATTGGCCTGGGCGGTGGTCTGCGGGTCACTCATGCTGCGCTCCTGTGGGCATGGCTGCCGCGGCGCACCAGCGCCGCGACGTCGAGGATCAGGGCGACCCGGCCGTCACCGAGGATGGTGGCGCCGGAGATGCCGCTGACCTTGGCGTAGTTGGATTCGAGGCTCTTGATCACGACCTGGCTCTCGCCGACGAGCTCGTCGACGAACAGCGCGATCTTGGCAGCATCCGATTCGAGGATGACAAAGATGCCTTCCTCGAAGCGGCTGGCACGCGGTGTGCCGCCGATGACCTGGTGCAAAGGCAGCACCGGCAGATACTCCTTGCGCACCTCGACCACGTGGTTGTCGCCGCCCACGGTGCTGATCGCCGGCGTCTGCGGCTGCAGCGACTCGATGATGTAGGCAAGCGGGATGATGTAGGTCTCGTCGCCGAGCGCCACGGAGAGGCCGTCGAGGATGGCGAGGGTGAGCGGGAGGCGGATGGTGATGGTGGTGCCCTGCCCGAGCACCGACTGGATCTCGATGCGGCCGCCGAGTTCGGTGATGTTCCGCCGCACCACATCCATGCCGACGCCACGCCCCGAGACGTCGGTGACCTGGTCTGCGGTGGAGAAACCGGGCTCGAAGATGAGCTGCCAGACGTCGCTGTCGGGCATGCTGTCGCTGACGTTGAAGCCGCGCTCGCGCGCCTTGGCAAGGATCTTGCCGCGCGGCAGACCGCCACCATCGTCGATCACTTCGATGACGATATTGGCGCCCTGGTGGCTGGCCCGCAGGGTCAGCGTGCCGCGCGCCGGCTTGCCGGCAGCGACACGTACATCGGGCGTCTCGATGCCGTGATCGAGGCTGTTGCGCACCAAGTGGGTGAGCGGGTCGGCGATCTTTTCGATGACGCCGCGGTCGATCTCGGTGCCCTCGCCGACAAAGCGCAGCTCGATGTCCTTGCCGAGCCGTTGCGAGATGTCGCGGACCACGCGCGGGAAGCGGCTGAACACCGAACTGACCGGCATCATCCGCATCGACATCACCGATTCCTGCAGGTTGCGGGTGTTGCGCTCGAGTTGCGCGAGGCCGTTGGTGAGTTGCTCGTAGAGCACCGGGTCGACCCGCGACGCGGTCTCGGACAGCATCGCCTGGTTGATGACGAGCTCGCCGACCAGGTTGATGAGCTGATCGACCTTGCCGACACTGACGCGGATGGAGGACGCATCGGCACCCGCGCCAGCCGCCGAGCCGGCGGGCTGCCTGGGGGGCGTAGGCGGTGGAGGGGGTGGTGGAGGGGGTGGTGGCGGCGGTGCCGCAGCCGCAGGGGCTGAATCAGCCTGCGCATCGTCGAAGAAACCAAAGCTGCCATCGCCGGCCGCTGCGGGTGCAGGGGCAGCG
>DALYGT010000339.1:0-1797 GCA_031971375.1 Burkholderiales bacterium
CCATCGCACCCCACATCGCGGCCGCTGAGGCTCGGCAAGCGGTCGATCTCGACCATCTGGTCGGCCACGCGCAACGCCTCGCCCACGCCGGCCCGCTGGTGGTCGAGGGGGCCGGTGGTTTTCTGGTGCCGGTCGACGGGCGCTGCAGCCTCGCCGACCTTGCCGTGGCGCTGCAACTGCCGGTGGTACTGGTGGTCGGCATGCGCCTCGGCTGTCTCAACCACGCGCTGCTCACCGCGGAGGCGGTCGCTGCGCGGGGGCTCAGGCTCGCCGGTTGGGTCGCCAACCACATCGACCCCGACTTCGAGCGACCAGAGGCGAACCTCGCCACCTTGGCCGAGCGTCTGCCGGCCCTGCTGCTCGGCGCCCCATCGTGGGCAGCCGACCCCGATCCCGCCACTGTGCAGATCAGTCTCCCGGCTTTGCGCTGACCCGCGCTGCTGGCCCGGAACGCGGCCGGATCGGCTGCCGACATCACCGAAACGGCGCACCGCCAGCGCCGGTGCGTGCACGCCGTGTCCATGACACGCGTGGGACGTCATGTGTCGAGATCAAGCAAAAAAGTTCCCGTTGCTTGACATCTTTAGACACAGACTAAGACAATGGGACAACAAAACATAAAACCGTATTGGCCATGCCCTGTTCGCTGGCGATCGAGAACGGCGTCCTGACAGCCATGGGGCGCCCCAACGATGCACTAGGGCGACAGGGCCGCATCCGGGTCATGGTCGGGCTGGTGGTGTTCGCGATCCTCGTGGGCACCGCCTGGGCAGCGATCGGTGCGTGGCCAGTGCTGCCCTTTGCCGGGCTTGAGGCGCTGTGTCTTGCCGGGGCGTGGATGTTCATCTCCTGGCATGCCGACGACTACGAATACGTGGTCATCGGCGAGGGCAGGGTGGCCATCGACCTGCGTCGTGGTCGCAGGATCGAGCGGCACGCGTTCCAGATCCCCTGGACGCGGGTCGTGCTGGAGCAGGAGGAGGCGGGGAGGTGTCGCGTCAGGCTGCAGTCTGCCGGGCGCGATGTGGAGGTCGGGGTCTGGCTGCCGCCAGACCGGCGCGGCGAGTTCGCCGATGTCCTCCGCAAGCACCTGCGCGCATCCGGTTCGCCGGCTTGATCTGCCGGCAGGGTGTATTCGGTCTGATGTAACCGACTTGGTGTGACAGGGAGACGTCGTATGAGCAGGATGTGGAAGTGTCTGGTCGCGTTGATCGCGGCCGCGGTCCCGGCGGTGGTCTTCGCCGACTACACGTGGAACTTCCCCGAGCCGGCGACGCCGCTCGCACTGGACACGCTGAACGTCCACAACAAGTTCATGCTGATCACCATCGTGATCTTCGTCTCGGTGCTCGGCATCATGCTGTATTCGATGGTCAAGCACCGCAAGAGCGCTGGCCACAAGGCGGCCGACTTCACCGGCCCGAAGAACCGCAAGCAGCTGATCTGGACGCTGGTGCCGTTCGCTGTGCTGCTCTACATCGATTTCATCCTGATGGGCATCCCGGCGGCGCACTCCATCTTCATGATGGAAGACACCAAGACCAACGCACAGATGGTGCTCAAGGTCACCGGCAGCCAGTGGAAGTGGCAATACGAGTTCATGGACGGCGATGCCCAGGGCATCAAGTTCGTCAGCAACCTGACCACGCCGCAGGACCAGCTGTTCGAGGGCAAACCCAAGGGCGAGAACTACCTGCTCGAGGTCGACAACGAGCTGGTGCTGCCGGTCGACAAGAAGATCCGCGTCCTGCTGACCGCCACCGACGTCATCCACAACTGGTGGGTGCCGCAGTTCGG
>DALYGT010000340.1:0-1781 GCA_031971375.1 Burkholderiales bacterium
CGACAAGCATTTACTTCACCCAGACGCACTTGGCAGATGTGCGAGCTTGCCTACTTTCAGACGTGGATGAGTAGGCGCAATCCTTTGCTGGCTTCGACTTTTGGTCAAAAATTTCATAGTGAAAGCACAGAGGTCTGTATTTTTGGTTTCGCATTGTATTTTGACTGTATGAAAACCACTTGTGCGGCCGACATAACGATTCGCTGGCGTTTTACTGGACCGGTCGTAACCGGTCACTCGACCAAGTGAGGTACATGCAGATGAAGGTAGGAGTGCGCGAATGACGGTCCTGGTCACCGGCGGCGCCGGCTTCATCGGCGGCAACTTTGTGCTTGACTGGCTGGTGCAGGGTCAAGCCCACGATACAGCCGAGGGTATCGTCAACCTCGACGCACTGACCTACGCCGGCAACCTGCAGACGCTGGCTCCGCTGGCCGGTGACCCGCGCCATGTCTTTGCGCATGGCGACATTTGCGACCGCGCGCTGGTCGACCGGCTACTGGCTGAGCACCAGCCGCGGGCGATCGTTCACTTTGCCGCCGAGAGCCACGTCGACCGCAGCATCCACGGGCCGGGCGCGTTCATCCGCACCAATGTCGAGGGTACCTTTGCGCTGCTGGAGGCAGCGCGGGCGTACTGGAGCGTGTTGGAGGGCGATGCCAAACGCGACTTCCGCTTCCTGCATGTGAGCACTGACGAGGTCTACGGCAGCTTGGGCAGCGATGACGCGCCCTTCACCGAGACGAACCCCTACGAGCCCAACAGTCCGTATTCGGCGAGCAAGGCGGCGTCTGATCATTTGGTTCGGGCTTGGCACCACACCTATGGTCTGCCGGTGCTCACCACCAACTGCAGCAACAACTACGGCCCGTACCAGTTCCCCGAGAAGCTCATCCCGCTGATGATCGTCAACGCATTGGCTGGCAAGCCGCTGCCGATCTACGGCGACGGCATGAACGTGCGTGACTGGCTGTACGTGACCGACCACTGCTCGGGTATCCGCCGCGTGCTCGAGGTCGGCCGGGTGGGCGAGACCTACAACATCGGCGGCTGGAACGAGATGCCAAACCTGCACATCGTCCACACGCTGTGCGACCTGCTCGACGAACTCCGCCCCGATCCGGCCGGCAGTTACCGGCGTCTCATCACCTACGTCACCGACCGGCCCGGCCACGACCGCCGCTACGCCATCGACGCACGCAAGATCGAGCGCGAGCTCGGCTGGCGGCCGGCCGAGACCTTTGCCACCGGCATCCGCAAGACGGTGCAGTGGTACCTCGACCACCCGCAGTGGGTGGCGGATGTGCAGAGTGGGGCGTATCGGGAATGGGTGGCGGCGAATTATGGGGCGCGCTGAGCCGCTGCGGTCTGGTGGCTATGCGCTGCCACGCGTGACAGGCCCGCTAAGGGATGCGGGTCGATGAAGGTGCTGTTGTTTGGCGCGGGCGGGCAGGTCGGCCGGGCGCTTTGCCGCGGCCCGCTTGCAGCGCACGACCTCATTGCGTTGGATCGCCACGGGGTGGTCCGGCCGCAAGCTGGCGCACGCGGTTTGGCGGAAGACGCCGCGGCCGGAGCAGGTCCGCTGTGTGGTGATCTGTCGGACTTGACGGGTGTGGCTGCGGCGATCAAAACCGTCCAACCCGACGTCGTCATCAATGCGGCCGCCTACACCGCCGTCGACCGTGCCGAATCCGAGCCAGACTTGGCGTGCGTGGTCAACGCGGATGCGCCTGCGGCCATCGCGCAGGCCGCAGCTCGCACCGGCGCATGGCTCATCCACT
>DALYGT010000341.1:0-1773 GCA_031971375.1 Burkholderiales bacterium
GTCCGCATACCGGCACGCCACGGCGCGAGACGAACTCGACGGTGCGCGACATGACCTCGCCGCCCTCGAGCTTGACCACCTGTGCACCGGCGGCCATGAGTTGCGCCGCCGACTCGAAGGCCTGCTGCGGCGAGGCCTGGTAGCTGCCGAAGGGCAGGTCGGCCATGACCAGCGCCGGTCCGCCGACGCCGGCGACGCAGCGCGTGTGGTAGGCGACGTCCTCGACGCTGACACCGAGCGTCGAGTCGCGGCCCTGCACCGTCATGCCCAGCGAGTCGCCGACCAGCAGGATGTCGACGCCGCAATCGTTGAGCAGGCGGGCGAAGCTGGCCTCGTAGCAGGTCAGCGCAACGATAGGCGTACCGGTGTCACGCATCGCCTCGAGGCGACGGACGGTCATGCGCATGTCGGACCCCTCTCCTCGTCCACCACTTTCACATCATCCGCGTTCACCTCATCCACGTTCACCTCATCCGCGGCTGAAGAACTCGCGCGGCCCGCGCATCTGGCTGATGCGATTGAGCAGCATGGCAAAGGCTTCGTCATCATCGACGAAATTGAGCTTGGTGCTGTTGACGATGAGCACCGGCGCGGCGTCGTACTGATGGAAGAATCGGCTGTAGCCCTCTGCCAGACGGCCGAGGTAGTCCGGGTCCATGCCCTGCTCGTAGGTCACGCCGCGGCGGCGCACGCGGTCGATCAGCGAGGGCAAGGGCGCCTGCAGGTAGATGACCAGGTCAGGCACCGGCGACTCCGGCGCGAGCTTGTCGAACACGGTGCGGTAGAGCCCGTACTCGGCGTCGTCGAGGTTGAGGCGCGCGAACAGCGGGTCCTTGTCGAGCAGGAAGTCACTCACCGTGAGCGGCGAGAACAAGCCGGGCTGAGCGAGGCTGCGCAACTGCTCGATGCGCTGGAACAAAAAGCTCAGCTGGGTCGGCAGCGCGTAGCGCCGCATGTCTTTGTAGAACAGCGGCAGGAAGGGGTTGTCGCCGGGGGCCTCGAGCAGCAGTTCGCCACCCCAGGTCTCGGCCAGCCGCCGCGCGAGCGAGGTCTTGCCGGCGCCGATCGGCCCCTCGACCACCACATGGCGGTAGCTCGGCACGCTCATCCCGGCATCACCTCGAGGTTCTGCCCGACGACACCCGGCAGCAGGTCGCGCAGCGGCCCGTGGCCAGGAATGGCCAGGTCTGGTGCGAGTTGGTTGAGCGGCAGCAGCACAAAGGCGCGCCCGTGCATGCGCGGGTGCGGCACCGTCAGCGTCGGTGTGTCGATGCGCTGGTCGCCGTAAAGGGCGATGTCGAGGTCCAAGGTGCGCGGCGCGTTCTGGAACTCGCGTACGCGGCCATGGCGGCGCTCGATGTCCAACAGGTGCGCGAGCAGCGTCTCGGCCTCGAGCGTGGTCTCGAGCTCGGCCACCGCATTGACGAAGTCCGGCTGGTCGAGATACCCGACCGGCGCCGAGCGCCACAGCGAGGAGCGCGCGACCAGGCGGGTGTGCGGCAGTCGCGCCAGTTCGTCGAAGGCGGCGCCAAGTTGCGTGACCGGGTCAGCCAGGTTGCTGCCGAGCGCGACGAAGGCGCGGGTCATGCGTCGCCCCCGGCACTGGCACCGCCCTCACGACGTGGTCCGCGACGACGGCGCCGGCGACGCGGCGAGGCGCTGCCCGAGGACTCGGCGACCAACAGCGATTCGCGGTCGACCGGGTTGGCATTCTGGAAGTCTTCCCACCAGTCGGCGATCTCCAGCTCGGTCTCGCCGGCCTCGGCACGCAAG
>DALYGT010000342.1:0-1765 GCA_031971375.1 Burkholderiales bacterium
GACAAGGGCACCGGTGGTGAAGGCCCGACATCGGCGCTGCCGGGAGGCGCGCCATGAGCGACACACGAACCACGCCGCCTGTCTCTTGCGGTGTCGCCAGTCAGCACCGCATCGCCGCCGTGCAGATGGTCAGCGGCGAAGATGTCGCGGCCAATCTGGAGGCTGCTGCGCGGATGGTCCGGTTCGCTGCCGAACGGGGTGCCCGTCTGGTCCTCCTGCCCGAATACTTCGCTGTACTCAGCAGTGACGAGACCTGCAAACGACGTGTGGCAGAACCGGCCGCCGACAGTGTCGCGGGTGGTACGGGCGATGACGGCAAGGCCAGGCCGATCCAGCGCTTCCTGAGTGCCCTGGCCCGTGACGAGGCGATATGGCTTGTCGCCGGGACCATCCCGCTCCGGGGCGGGGATCCCGGACGCGTGCGCAATGCCTGTCTGGTATACGACGACCGCGGCCGGCAGGTGGCCCGCTACGACAAGATCCACCTGTTCAACCTGAGCCTTGGTGCCGAGAGTTTCTGCGAATCACGCACCATCGAACCCGGCAGCGAGCCAGTGGCCGTCGATACGCCAGTCGGGCGCGCTGCGCTGTCGGTGTGCTACGACCTGCGTTTCGCCGAGTTGTACCGGCGCCTGCTGCCGTTCGACCTGTTGTGCATGCCGGCAGCCTTCACCGCGACCACCGGTCGCGCGCATTGGGAAGTGCTGCTGCGCGCGCGCGCCATCGAGAACCAGTGCTACGTACTTGCCGCCGCGCAGGGCGGCACACACCCGGGTGGCCGTCGTACGCACGGGCACAGTATGATCGTGGACCCGTGGGGCGAGGTGCTGGATGTCTTGCCGGAGGGTCCTGGTGTCGTTATCGCTGACATGGATCCGCAACGCCTGCGGCAGGTTCGCAGCGATCTGCCGGCACTCAACAACCGCGTCTTGACCTAGCCGACCGTCAAAGCACCCCACGCGCGCCCCGACCTGCGCCATCATCCACACATGAACGCTCCGCTCTCGCCCGACCATCTCGCCACCGCCTCCTCACTGCTGTTACAGCCTGCCGGGCTCGATCTGTCCGACTTGGGCCGAGTACTCGGCGAGGTCGCGGCACACCGGGCCGATTACGCCGACATCTACCTGCAGTACACCCGCTCCGAGGGCTGGAGTCTCGAGGAGGGGCTGGTCAAATCGGGCAGCTTCAGCATCGACGCCGGCGCGGGGGTGCGGGTGGTCGACGGCGAGCGCACGGCTTTTGCATACACCGACGACCTCCAACTCGAGGCTCTGCTGCAGGCGGCACGCGTCACCCGCAACATCGCAGCCAGCGGTGGCAGCGGCAGGGCGCCGGTGCCGGGTCGCAGCCACGCACACAGCCTCTACCCGGCGCTCGACCCGGTCGCCAGTCTCGACGCCGACGCCAAGGTGGCGATGCTGTTGCGCGTGGAGAAGATGGCGCGCGCCGTTGACCCGCGCATCACGCAGGTGATGGCCTCACTCGCTGCCGAATACGACGTCGTGCTGCTGCTGCGCTCGGACGGACGGGTCAGCGCCGATGTGCGGCCTCTGGTGCGCCTCTCATTGCAGGTCATTGCCGAGGCTGAGGGTCGCCGTCAACAGGGCAGTGCCGGCGGCGGCGGACGCGCGGGTCTGGCGATGTTCGACGAGGCACGCCTCAAGTCTCTCGTCGATCAAGCGGTCAACCAAGCCTTGGTCAACCTCGAGGCCGGTCCGGCCCCAGCCGGCGAGATGACCGTGGTGCTCGGCCCCGGCTGGCC
>DALYGT010000343.1:0-1761 GCA_031971375.1 Burkholderiales bacterium
GAGAGCAGCAGCGGCGGCACCGCGGCCCCCGGCAAGCGCATCGAGCAATGCGGCCTCTCTTGAATTTCGAGTGGGTAACATGGCGGGTTGTTGGCTTGCTGACGCGGTCAAGGGCGGGCGGAGCCCGGCGTAGCGGACCCTTGACGGCGGGAGCAAGCCAGTACGCTGGCGTCAGGTCGAATGCGGCATCCTGACGCCTTCGACCTGACAGACAAGGAAGCGTCATGCATGACCAGTTGTTCGCAACCGCCCTGGGCATCTCCGCGCCATGGTCGGTCAAATCGGTGGAGTTCCAGGCGGTCGAGCGGCGCCTGATCATCGCGATCGACTTTGCGCCCGGCACGCGGTTCTCGGTGCCTGGGGTCGACGGCGCGCATCCGGTGCATGACACCGTGGTCAAGGAGTACCGCCACCTGAACTTCTTTCAGCACCAGTGCCTGCTGCGGGTTCGCACCCCGCGGGTCAAGCTGCCCGACGGTGGGGTGCGCCTGATCGAACCGGAGTTTGCCGGCCGGCTCGCGGGTTTCACGCTCCTCTACGAAGCACTCATCCTGATGCTTGCCCAACAGATGCCCTTTGCCGCCGTCGCCCGCCTCGTTGGCGAGTCGCCTTACCGCGTGCAGCGCTTGTGTGATGAGTATGTTGAGTTGGCCCTCCAGCAAGCCGACTTCAGCAAGGTCAAGTCGCTCGCGATCGACGAGACCTCCCGAGCGCGTGGCCACCAGTACGTCACGCTCGCAGCCGACGCCGATCAGCGACGGGTTGTCTTCGTTACAGAGGGGCGCGCTGCCGACACGATCCATGCTCTGGCAGCCGACCTTCGTGCCCACCAGGGCACGCCCGAGGCGATTGAGTCGGTCAGCATCGACATGTCCCCTGCGTTCATCAAGGGCGTGACCGCGGCGCTCCCCAATGCCCGCATCACCTTCGACAAGTTCCACGTCATCGCACACGCCAACAAAGCTGTGGACCAGACGCGCCGCGCCGAGCAGCGCACCGACCCCTCGCTCAAGGGGCTGCGGTGGACCCTGCTCAAGGACGCCTTCAAGCTCACCCCCAGCGCCGGCTCGGCACTCTACCAACTGATCCATGCACCCAAACTCACCGTCACCGCGCGCGCCTGGATCTATAAGGAGCGCCTGCGACAGATCCTCAGCCGCAAGCAGTTCAACGTCGTAACCGAGTCCCTGCGACACTGGACCACCTGCGTGATGCGCTCCAAGGTCGAACCGATGAAGGACGTCGCAAAGATGATCCGCTCTCATTTCGATGGCATCGTCGCGTGGGCCCAGACACGACAGTCCAATGGTTTCCTTGAGGCCATCAACGGCCTCTTCCAGGCCGCCAAGCGCCGCGCTCGTGGCTTCAAACGCTTCTCCACAATCCGTACCGTCATCTTCATGATCGCCGGAAAACTCAACTTCACCACCATCAATCAGCACGTCTCTCTACCCACACGAATTTAATGAGAGCCTCCTTTGAAGACCATACGCTACAAGTCATGGCCCATCAAAAAACCGTTTTGGACTATCCAAAACAGCAGTTGCGCCAACTGCACAGGTCGCTCTGATGCGAGGCCCGTAGGGAAGGATGAGGCAAGTTGCGGCAAGTTGCAGGAAGCTAATGGCGCCTGACAACAGATGCAAAAACAGCATGCTGAGAGCCCCATCGAAATCCTTTGCAATACTGGTTCACCCCGTCAAAAACGGCAGATTTCTTATCGGAAAGGACCATCATGAACGCCCCACAAACTGAACCCAC
>DALYGT010000344.1:0-1758 GCA_031971375.1 Burkholderiales bacterium
TCAGCGCACCGAGCAGACCCGGTGTGAGGCGCACACGCCAGTCATCGCCGAGGTCGATCTGCGCTGCCGCATCCTCGTTGCGATAGTCGATGCGGATCGCCGTCGCGCCGCTGATGTGCGGCTGCAGCAGACCGCGCAGGCGCACCAGGTCGGAGCCGCCGTTCATCTTCAAGGTCACGCGGCGGGCGAAGCGCGCCCGCGCCGCGTCGAGGTCGAACACCGCGTCTGCCACCACCCGCGTGCTGTCGGAGAAGTCGTCATGGCTGGCGCGGCCCTCGATCACCACCAGCCGCTCTTCGGCGAGGTGCCCCTGGCTGGCCTCGAGCGTCTCGCCGAACACCGTCACTTCGACGACCGCGGTGTTGTCGTCGAGGCGGAGGATACCGCGCCGACCACGCGTCCCCATTACCACCTTGAACCCGGTCACGACGCCCGCCAGCACCTGCGTCTCGCGTGTCGGCTGCAGGTCCCCGAGCCGCGTCTTGACGAAATCCTTGAGGCGCGGCCACGCGGCCTCGAAGGGGTGGCCGGAGAGGTAGAGGCCGAGGACGGCCTTCTCTGCCGCCAGACGCTCCTCGTCGGTCCACGGTGCGCATTCGACCAAGGTCGCAGGTTGCGCTGCAACCGGGTCATCGCCGAACAGACTGGCCTGATTGGCGTTGGCTTCTGCTTGCTGGGCCATCTCCATCGCCAGCCCGACCGAGGCGAGCATCGCCGCACGCTCGCCGTGCAGCGAGTCGAATGCACCGCCGCGGATCAGCGCCTCGAGCGTCTTGCGGTTGGCCAGGCGCCGGTCGACGCGCAGACACAGGTCGAACAGGCTTTCGAACGCGCCGTCGGCCTCGCGTGCCGCGACGACGCTCAGCACCGCGCCCTCGCCGACGCCCTTGATCCCGCCCAGCCCGTAGCGCACCGCACGCTGCCCCACCGGCGCGAAGCGGTAGCCGGAGGCGTTTACGTCGGGCGGCAGGATGGCGATGCCGTTCTGCTTGGCGTCCTCAAAGAACACGCGCAGCTTGTCGGTGTCGTCCATCGCCGAGCTCATGTTGGCGGCGGCGAAGGCGGCCGGATGGTGCGCCTTCATGTAGGCGGTCTGGTAGGCGACCAGCGCGTAGGCCGCGGCGTGCGACTTGTTGAAGCCGTAGCCGGCGAAGCGCTCCATCAGGTCGAACAGCTCGGTGGCGCGCGCTTCCGGGACGCCGTTCCTTGCCGCGCCCTCGGTGAAGGTGACGCGGTGCGCGGCCATCTCCTCGGGCTTCTTCTTGCCCATGGCGCGGCGCAGCAGGTCGGCGCCCCCCAGCGAATAGCCGCCGATGACCTGCGCGATCTGCATCACCTGTTCCTGGTAGACCATGATGCCGTAGGTCTCGCCAAGGATCGGTCGCAGTCGCTCGTCGAGGTAGTCGACGCGGGCGCGGCCATGCTTGCGCTCGATGAAGTCCGGGATGAGGTCCATCGGCCCCGGCCGGTAGAGCGCGACGAGCGCGATGATGTCCTCGAAGCGGTCGGGCCGGGCGCGTTTGAGCATGTCCTTCATGCCGCGCGATTCGAGCTGGAACACGGCGGTGGTGTTGGCGCTCGCCAGCAGCTCAAAGGTGGCGCGGTCGTCGAGCGGCAGGGCGTTGATGTCGAACGCCGGGTCGCCGCCGTCTGCGGCGGGCATCGCGCGTACGAAACGCTCCGCTGCGGCGAGGGTGGTCAAGGTGGTCAGGCCCAGGAAGTCGAACTTGACCAGCCCCGGTGCCTCGACGTCCTCCT
>DALYGT010000345.1:0-1748 GCA_031971375.1 Burkholderiales bacterium
GCCGCCCTGCACACCGCACTGCGCGGCGAGGGGCCACTGAACGTCGGCGGCGAGGATGTCCGCGCGCGCATCGATGCCGACATCGCGATGCAGGCGCGGATGGCCGACGCGATCCGCGGCGGGGAGTGGCGGCTCTCAAGCGGCGAGCTGGTCCGCGATGTGATCAACCTCGGCATCGGCGGATCCGATCTCGGGCCCGCGCTGGCGCTCGACGCGCTTGCCGCGCAGGCCGATGGCCCGGGGTGCCACTGCGTCAGCGACCTCGACCCGCGCGCGCTGGCGGCCACGCTGGCGCGCTGCGACCCGGCCGCCACGCTGTTCATCGTCTGCTCCAAGACTTTCGGCACGCTGGAGACGTTGGCCAACGCCAACCAAGCACGCGACTGGCTGCGCGCCGCCGGCCTGCCCGAAGCGCAATTGCATCGGCACTTTGTCGCAGTGACCGCAGACCCACCGCGCGCCGCGCGTTGGGGCATCCCGCCAGCGCAATGCCTTGGCTTTGCCGAATGGGTCGGTGGACGCTACTCGCTGTGGTCGGCGGTGAGCCTGGTGCTGCAGGTGGCCTGCGGGCCGCAGGCGCTCACCGCGCTGCACGCCGGCGCACGCGCCATCGACACACACATGGCGGACGCCCCGCCACACGCCAACCTGCCGCTGCTGATGGGCCTGCTCGGCGTCTGGAACCGGAACTTCCTCGGCGCGCAGGCGCAAGCCGTGTTGCCCTATGCCTGGCCGCTGCGGCAGTTGCCGGCCTATCTGCAGCAGCTCGAGATGGAGTCGCTCGGCAAGCGCGTCGACCTCGATGGCGAGCCCGTGACCTGGGACACCGGCGGCGTGATCTTTGGCGCGGCCGGGTCGCACGCGCAGCACGCCTTCATGCAACTGCTGCACCAGGGGACGCTGCTGCTGCCGGCGGACATCATCCTTTTCGACGAAAGTGACGATGGCGAGCCCGCGCTCAACGCCAACGCGCTCGCGCAGGCGCAGGTTCTGGCAGAGGGCGGGCAGGTCGACAGTGCGCCGGGTGAGCACGGCGTACTGCCGGGTGGGCAGCCGGTGAGCGTGATCCGCGCTGCGCGGCTCGACGCGGAATCACTCGGCGCGCTACTGGCGACCTACGAGCACAAGGTCTTCACGCAGGCCTGTGTCTGGCACATCAACCCGTTCGACCAGTGGGGCGTGGAGCTCGGCAAGCAGGTGGCCAAGCAGATGTCGGCACGCTAGAGCGGCAGGCGCGCCATGACCAGCGCCCGCCAGAACCTCACGCCCAGCGGCAGGATCTCGTCGTTGAAGTCATAGAGCGGGTTGTGCAGCATGCAGCCGCCACTGCCCGGGCCGTTGCCGATCCAAAGGTAGGCGCCGGGCTTCTCCATCAGCATGAAGCCGAAGTCCTCGGCGCCCATCGAGGGGTCCATGTCGCGGCGCACGCGGTCCTCACCGACCAGTGATGCCGCCACGCGACCCGCGAACTCGGCCTGCGCGGCGTGGTTGACGGTGGCCGGGTAGCCGCGCCGGTAGTCGACCGTCGCATGCAGCCCGTGGGCTGCGGCCACGCCCTCGGCCGCAGCGGTGATCTGCGCCTGCAGCGCGTCGCGCACGGCGTTGTCGAGGGCACGCACGGTGCCGCCGAGCGTCACCACCTCCGGGATGACGTTGTAGGCCTCGCCGCCCTGCAGGCGGGGCACGCTGACCACCGCCGATCGCCGCGGGTCCGTGCGGCGGCTGACCACCGTCCTCAGGGGCTGGAT
>DALYGT010000346.1:0-1748 GCA_031971375.1 Burkholderiales bacterium
CCGACCTCAACAAGGTCCCCGACGCCCTGCCTGCTGCACCAGCCGATGGCCCAAAAGCCAAGGAAATCTACAAGAACGTGCAGGTGCTCGGTGACCTGTCGGTGGCCCAGTTCACCCGGCACATGGCGTCCATCACGCAGTGGGTCGCCCCGAAGCAGGGTTGCATCTACTGCCACAACCCCGCCAACTTCGCCGAGGACAGCAAGTACACCAAGGTCGTTGCGCGGCGCATGATCCAGATGACCCAACACATCAACGGCAACTGGCAGCAGCATGTCGCCGCTGTCGGGGTCACTTGCTACACGTGTCACCGTGGTCATCCGAATCCGCAGGACCAGAATGGCCAGAAGGCTTACTGGTTCGCTGCCGGTGACCCCGCACACAAGGGCGGCATGCTCGGTTGGCGCGATGGTCAGGATGAACCGGCGTATTCGGTCGGCAAGGCTTCGCTGCCCAACGAGCCATTCTCGCGGTTCCTGCTTGGCGACCAGAACATTCGCGTACAAAGCGAGCACGCGCTGCCGATGGGCGACAACAAGCAGAACATCAAAAACACCGAATGGACGTATGGACTGATGATCCATATGTCGAAGTCGCTCGGGGTGAACTGCGACTACTGCCACAACAGCCGCGCCTTCTCGTCGTGGCCGCAGAGCGCGCCGCAACGGGTCACCGCGTGGTACGGCATCCGCATGGTGCGCAACCTCAACAACGAGTACCTCGATCCGTTGAAGCCGGTCTATAACGCCGACGGGCTGGGCCCCAAGGGGGATGCGCCGAAACTGTTCTGTGTGACTTGCCACAAGGGCGCCTACAAGCCGCTCTACGGGCAGAGCATGCTGAAGGACTTCCCTGAGCTAGCGACCCCGACGACGGATGGCAAGCCGCTCTATCCAGTCGACGGCAAGCCGGTGGTCGATGAAAAAGTAGCGGCAGCGACGCCCTGACGGCGCTACGCATACAGTTCGATGACGAAGGGCGCCGCGATGGCGCCCGTCGTCATTTGGAGCGGCGCTGTCTCTCGCCGGCTGTTCAGCCCCGGGTGCCTTTTCGCTCCTTGGGGCGTCGAATCAGTGGAACGGCGCGTTCAGCGCAACGACCTGCTGGTTGATCAGACTCGCCAGCGATACCCAGGCGAGGTAGGGCACCAGCAGGGCCCCGGCACGCCAGTCCAGGCGACTGCCCACGAACACCAACAAGGCGACCGAGGACCAGAGCACCCCGACCTCAGTCAGCGCCCAGTCCGGCCGTTGTGACCAGAAGAACAGGAAACTCCAAAAAACGTTGAGCGCTGCGTTGGCGAGGAAGACGCCGAGCACCCAGCGTTGCAGGCGTGACTCGCGCGCGGCGCGCCAGCACAGCACGCCGGCTGTCGCAGTGAGCGTGAAGATAAGTGTCCAGGCGGGTCCGAACGCCCAGTCAGGCGGCGTGAACCAGGGCTGCTGCAACCCGTAGTACCAGTCGTCGAGGGGCGTCAGTGCGCCTCCGGCTGCAGCGGTGGCGATGGCGATCGCGGCGGCGGTAAGACTCTGCTGGCGTAGTGACAAGGGTCCTCTGCGAGGTTCAGGCTTTCGCCAAGCCTAGCAGATGCGCCATGTCCTTCAGGAAGATGCGGACGTGCGCCATCGGGTCACGGCGCTGCAGCTCCTTGTGCATGTAAGCGTCAAAGGTCAGCTTCTGAACATCTTTGTCACGGCAGATCTTGACGAAGCTCTCGCGGCGCTTGTCGCTCGAGTACCAGAAGTGCT
>DALYGT010000347.1:0-1740 GCA_031971375.1 Burkholderiales bacterium
GACGTTCGGCGTGCAACTGTGCATCGATCAGTTCCAGCCCACGTGCGCGGCGCCACGCCGCGTAGTCGCCGAATCCCTCGCTGAGTGCACGCTGACCGCCCTCATCCGGCTCAGCGAAAGGGTCAAAATCGAGTCGGATCTGTGTGTCGCTGCTCATCGCCCATCACCGTACAACCCGCCGCACGCCACCTTTCGCAGCGTCTCTTCGCGGCTGCCTGCTGCCGGTTCGATGAGCTTGCCGCGCAACGACGCCGGCACTCCCTCGGCAACGGTGTCGCCGCGTTCGCCGATCAAGGTCCGCTCGAGGATGCGCATGGTGCCGGTCTTGCAGTCGAATTCGAGCCAAGTCTTCATGCGTTTGAAGGTGTCGGCGCGATCGTCATCGGCGTAAGGCAGCGTTTCGGTGCGCTGAAACACGTACTGGAACTCGCCGGCGACGGTCGTTCCCTGACTGACCAGCGATTCCTGATTCAGCGAGATGATGGTGAGGGCGTCGTTCACCACCGGGAACCACATCACCGCCTGCGCTGCCTGCGCCAAGATCAACCCGGCGAGCCCCACAACAGCAAGAACCTCGGTCTTCGGTCTCAAGGTCTCCTCCTCACGTCGGTCGCCCCACCCTTGGGCTCGGGGGCTTGAGTTGGCGCCTCGACCGGTGCGCCTCCGGATGGGGTCCCGGCAGACGCGGCGGCGCCAGGGCCCGACGTTTGTGGGTACTGGAAGAAGGTCTCGTCCTTGCGCAACATGCCGATCTCCCGCCGGGCCAACTCATCGACGGCGTCGAGCCCGGTCCGCAGGTCGTCGACATCGGCCCGTCCGATGCCGTTGGACTCACGCAACCGCGCCTGCTTCACCGACTGCGCCTCGATGTCGCGTTCGAGCGACCAGATGCGCAGCCAACCGCCCTTGCCCAGCCACAGCGTGTACTGCAGCACCGCGAGCATCGCCAGCAGGACGATGGTGGCGAGCCGCATGTCGTCCCCCGCCCGGCGCTCGACTCACCCGCGCTGGCGGAAGGCCGAGCGTCCCGGGTAGTGCGCCACATCACCGAGGTCCTCCTCGATGCGCAACAGCTGGTTGTACTTGGCCAGGCGGTCGGAGCGCGACAGTGAGCCGGTCTTGATCTGACCAGCGTTGGTGGCCACTGCGATGTCGGCGATGGTGGTGTCCTCGGTCTCGCCCGAGCGGTGCGAGACCACCGCGGTGTAGCCGTTGCGACGCGCCATGTCGATGGCGGCGAAGGTCTCAGTCAGCGTGCCGATCTGGTTGACCTTGATCAGGATCGAGTTGGCGATGCCCTTGTCGATGCCCTCGGCGAGGATCGCCGGGTTGGTCACGAACACATCGTCGCCGACCAGTTGCACCTTGGCGCCGAGGCGCTGGGTGAGCAGGCTCCAGCCGTCCCAGTCGTGCTCGCTCATCGCGTCCTCGATGGTGACGATGGGGTAGCGCGCACACCAGTCAGCCAGATAATCGACGAACTCGGTGGAGCTCAGCGAGCGGCCCTCGGACTCGAGCTGGTAGCGGCCGTCCTTGTAGAACTCGGAAGCGGCGCAATCGAGGCCGATGGCGACATCGACACCGGGCTTGTAACCGGCCGCGGCGATGGCCTCCATGATCAGGCCGAGCGCGGCCTCGTTGCCGGGCAGGTTGGGCGCAAAGCCGCCCTCATCGCCCACCGAGGTGGCGAGGTTGCGCGAATGCAGCAGCTTCTTCAGCGCGTGGAACACCTCCGAGCCG
>DALYGT010000348.1:0-1721 GCA_031971375.1 Burkholderiales bacterium
GTGCTGACCTCGGTGCATGCCTTTGCCACCGACCCCAAGCGCGGCATCTTCATCCTGTCCATGCTGACGCTGATCGTCGGCGCGGCGCTGGTCCTGTATGCGGCGCGCACCCGCGACATCGGGCTCGGCGGGCGCTTCGGCAAGGTCTCGCGCGAGTCCTTCCTGCTGGCCAACAACGTGCTGATGAGCGCGGCGCTCGGCGCGGTGATGCTTGGCACCCTCTACCCGCTATTTGCCGAGGTGATCAGCGGCCGCAAGATGTCGGTCGGACCGCCGTACTTTGAGGCGGTGTTCGTGCCGCTGCTGTTGCCGGCCGCCTACCTCATGGCAGCCGCGCCGGGCCTGCGCTGGAAGGAGCACGCGCTCGGCGCCCTGCTGCGGCCGATGGCCATCGCCACCGCGGTGTGTCTGCTTTTGGCGACCGGCTGGGTGCTCTGGCTGGGCCCGTTCAAGTGGCTTACCGCGTTGGGTCTGACAGGCGGCCTGCTGCTGGCGTGGGGCACGTTGAACCACGCGCGCGTCCAGCTCGACAAGTTGTCGGGGCCGGGTGAGCCGGTGGCGCTGACCGCGCGCATGCGCAAGCTCGGCGCGAGCTACTGGGGCATGGTTCTGGCGCACATGGGTGTGGCCGCGTTCGTCATCGGCGTGACCATGGTCAAGTCCTACGAGCTCGAGAAGGATCTGGTCATGAAGCAGGGCCAGACCGTCGAGATCGGCGCAGGCTGGCGGCTGACCTTTATCGGCGTCGACCGCGTCAACGGGCCCAACTACGTGGCGCAGCACGGCGTGTTCGAGCTGACCGAAGGCGCCGGGCAGGTCATCTATCTGCTGGAACCGCAAAAGCGGATGTACCAGGCCGGCCGTCAGGTGATGACCGAGGCCTCGATCAACTATGGCGTGTTCCGCGACATCTACGTCTCGCTCGGCGACCCGATCGAGAACAAGCCGACCGACTCGGTGGCCGACCTGTCGTGGGGTGTGCGCGTCTACATGAAGCCGTTCATGGTCTGGGTCTGGCTGGCCTGCGTGATGATGGCACTCGGTGGCTTCACCACGCTGGTCGACCGGCGCTACCGGATGCGGCGCGCGGCAAGCCCGGACGCGGCCCCGACGCCAGCGCGTGTGGCTGGGACCGGCGCGGCGGGGGCGTGAGTCTTGAGCCACCAACTCAGCACCGTGATTGCAGAGACATGAATACGGAACCGCCTGTGACTTCGCCCCGCCCCTCGGGAGGGCTCTCGACCCACCTGCGCATCACCCTGCCACTGATCGTGCTCGCGGCTCTGGCGGTGGTGTTCGTGATCGGGTTGCAGGGCGACCCGCGCAAGCTGCCGTCGGTCTTCATCGACAAGCCGGCGCCGGCTTTCAGCCTGCCCGACCTCGCCGAGGGCCAGCCGGTGGTCACGCCCGAGAGCCTTCGCGGCAAGGTCTGGCTGCTCAATGTGTTTGCCAGCTGGTGCGGCGCCTGTGTGGCCGAACACCCGCTTCTGCTCGAACTCGCCAAGCTCAACCGCGTCGAGTTGGTCGGCCTTGCCTACAAGGACGACCCGATCGACACGCGCGCCTGGCTGGCACAGCGCGGCAACCCCTACGGCCGGATCGCGGTCGACCGCGACGGGCTGGTCGGCATCGACTACGGTGTCTACGGCGTGCCGGAGACTTTCGTCATCGATGGCTCGGGGGTGATCCGCTACAAGGCGGTCGGCCCGGTGGACCGGGAT
>DALYGT010000349.1:0-1698 GCA_031971375.1 Burkholderiales bacterium
CCCGTGGGAGGCCGACGCTTTCTACAGCCAGCCGGGCTTCGCCGAGCGCAACATCAGCCTCGACTGGTACCCGATCGGCACCGGCCCCTACTACCTCTCTGCCAACGACCCCAACCGCCGCATGGTCCTGAGTCGCAACCCGAACTTCCCCGGCGAGGCCTATCCCACCGAGGGCGAGAGCGGCGATGCCGCGCGTGGCCTGCTCAAGGACGCCGGCAAGACCATGCCCTTCATCGACACGGTGGTGTTCAGCCGCGAGCGCGAGTCGATCCCCTACTGGAACAAGTTCCTGCAGGGCTGGTACGACTCCTCGGGCATCAGCTCGGACAACTTCGACCAAGCGGTCAAGTCGGCGGCGGGTGGCGAGTCAGCCATCTCCGACGACATGGCGGCCAAGGGCATCCGCCTCGAGACCGCGCTGTCGGCTTCGATCAACTACATCGGCTTCAACATGCTCGACCCGGTGGTCGGCGGCGACTCCGAGCGCGCGCGCAAGCTGCGTCAGGCGCTCTCGATCGCCATCGATTTCGAGGAGAACATCGCCATCTTCGCCAATGGTCGCGGAATCCCCGCCATGGGGCCGATCGCGCCTGGCATCTGGGGTTACCGCGACGGCGAGGCGGGCCTGAATCCTGTCGTCTACGACTGGGTCGACGGCAAGCCGCGGCGCAAGTCGATCGACGAGGCGCGTCGGCTGCTGGCCGAGGCCGGCTACCCCAACGGCCGCGACGCGGCGACCGGTCAACCCCTGGTTCTCAACTTCGACGCGGTCACGCGCGGTGCCGACGACAAGGCCGAGATGGACTGGATGCGCAAGCAGTTCGCGCGCCTCAACATCCAGCTGGTGGTGCGCGGCACCGACTACAACCGCTTTCAGGAGAAGGTGCGCAAGGGCAACGCGCAGATCTTCGAGTGGGGCTGGAACGCCGACTACCCGGACCCGGAGAACTTCTTGTTCCTGCTGTACGGGCCGCAGAGCCGTGCCAAGGCCGGCGGCGAGAACTCAGCCAACTATGCCAATCCGGATTTCGACCGCCTGTTCGAGCAGATGAAGAACATGCCCAACGGTCCCGAGCGTCAGGCCATCATCGACAAGGCGCTACAGATCCTGCGCGTCGATGCACCGTGGATCTGGGGCATGCATCCCAAGCGCTACAGTCTGGTGCATGGTTGGCTCGGCAACATCAAGCCCAACCAGATGGCGCGCAACAGCCTCAAGTACCAGCGGCTCGACATCGCGCGCCGTGAGGCGGCGCGTGCCGAATGGAATGCGCCAGTGCTGTGGCCGTTGCTGATCGTGGGCGCGCTTGCAGCCGTCGTGTTGGCGCCGGCGTGGTTGGCGTGGCGGCGCAAGGAGTCGGCGCGCGGGCTCGAGCGTCGCGCTGCCGGTGTCTACCACCCGGGGGAGGGGCTGTCGTGATCTCCTACATCATCCGTCGATTGCTCTACGCCATCCCGATCCTGATCGGCGTCAACCTCATCACGTTCGCGCTGTTCTTCGTCGTCAACACGCCCGACGACATGGCGCGCATGGCGCTCGGGCAGAAGCGGGTGAGCGACCAGGCCGTCGAGAACTGGAAACGGGAGCACGGTTACGACCGGCCGCTGCTCTTCAACGCCGCGGCGCCAGGATTCGCGAAGGTCGCTGACACGATCTTCTTCGAGAAGTCGCTCAAGCCCTTCGGGTTCGCTTTCGGG
>DALYGT010000350.1:0-1696 GCA_031971375.1 Burkholderiales bacterium
GCGCATCGCCGCCACTGCTGACCCGGCGGGCGATCGGGCGCCTTTGCTCGCGCTGCCCGCCGGCAAGGCCAAGTACGACCCCAACTTTGGCAAGGTCGAGATCTACCGTAGCGATACGGCGGCGCAGCTGAGTGGCGGTCCTGCTGGCGAATGGACGCTGGCGGTTCGCTACCAGGGTTGCGCCGACGCCGGGCTCTGCTACCCGCCGCAGACGGCGCGCTTCCGGGTGACGCCGACTGCGGTCACGCCTCTGGGTGGTGGTCTGGCGGCGCTGATGCGCGCCCCGGGGGCGTCATCGGCCCCGATGCCGGCGGGGCCGGAGGCCGCTGGCGCTGCTACGGCGCCAGCCAGCCCGACGGCGTCGGCAAGCGGCGAGGACGAGTCGGAGCGGGTCGCCCGCGCGCTGTTCTCCGATTCCTTGCCGCTCACCCTTCTGGCCTTCTTCGGTGCCGGGCTGCTGTTGGCGCTGACACCGTGCATGCTGCCGATGGTGCCGATCCTGTCGGGCATCATCGTCGGTCAGAGCCGTGCGGGTCAGGGCCGCCAAGGTCAAGGGGGCTCGGCGGGTCCCGCCACGGGTGCATCGGCTCGGCCTCCCGGTGGCGAGCGCCATCGCGCCTTTACCCTGTCGCTCGCCTACGTGCTGGCCATGGCGGTGACCTACGCGCTGGCGGGCGTCGCTGCCGGCCTTTCGGGTGTGCTGCTCTCCAGCCTGTTGCAGGACCCGTGGGTGCTCGGTGGGTTCGCGCTGGTGTTCGTGGTGCTGGCGCTGTCCATGTTCGGCCTGTTCGACCTGCAGTTGCCCTCCGGCATGCAGACCTGGGCAGGTGAACTGTCCAACCGGGTGCCGGGCGGTCGCCATGGCGGTGCAGCGGTGATGGGCTCGCTGTCTGCATTGATCGTCGGGCCGTGTATCGCGCCACCGCTGGCCGGTGCGCTGTTGTTCATCTCACGCAGCGGCGATGTCTGGCTCGGCGGCAGCGCGCTGTTCGTGCTGGCGCTCGGCATGGGCGTCCCGCTCATGGTCGTCGGCACCTCGGCCGGGCATCTGCTCGGCCAGGTCAATGCCCGCGCGAATGCCTGGTACGCCCGTATCCGGGTGGTATTTGGCGTGCTGCTGCTCGGGGTCGCGGCGTGGATCTCGCAACCCGCGTGGCTGCCGGCGTGGGATCGCCTGGCTGGTGGCAGCGCGGCGCCGCAGTCCGGCTTTGAGCGCGTCGCGTCTCTGGAGGCGGTGCGCGCGGTGCTTCGTGACAGCGGGGGGCAGCCGGTCCTGCTCGACTTCACCGCCGACTGGTGCACCACCTGTCGCGAACTCGAGCGCCTTACCTTTGCCGATGCCAGGGTCGCCGAGCGCCTTTCGAATTGGCGTCGGCTGCGCTTCGATGTCACCGCCTCGAGTCCGGCAGACCGTGAGGCGCTTGCAGCCTTCGGCTTGTTCGGCCCGCCGGCCGTCCTGCTGTTCGACGCCGCCGGCGTGGAGCGGCGGGAACAGCGCGTGTTGAACTTCCAGCCGCCAGCGGCGTTCTTAACCAGATTGGATAGAGTCGAAGAACGCCCATGAAAACGCGCATTCTTGTTGCTGGTCTGGTTGTGCTTGCCGTTGCCGCTGGTGCTGCGGTCGGCATCGGCCGCAAGTCCTCGCAGCCCGGCCCCGACGAGCGCGCCGAGGCGATCTTCGCGGCCCATCTCCCGG
>DALYGT010000351.1:0-1672 GCA_031971375.1 Burkholderiales bacterium
CGACCTTGAAATTCCAGCTCAGCAAGGTGGCCTCGGCGACCGATTCGGACAGTTGCGGGACTTTGACTTCGACGCGCATGGCAGTTCTCTCAGAGGGTCAGTGCGGTGTCGATGACCGCGCGTTGCTGTTCGGCGTGCATGGAGGCGTAGCCCACCGCCGGCGAGGCCGACGAGGGGCGCAGGGCTTCGCGGAGCTTCTGGTCCGGCCGCAGATGCTGCGCCAGATAATGCTGGATACGGTGCCAGGCGCCCTGGTTGCGCGGTGCCTCCTGGCACCAGACGATCGACTCGGCCTTGGCATATTTTTCGAGCTCGGCCTTGAACGCCGCGTGCGGGAACGGATACATCTGCTCCAGCCGGACGATGGCAATGTCGCGGACCTTGCGTTCGCGGCGGGTGGCGCGCAGCTCGTAGTAGATCTTGCCGGCACACACCACCACGCGACGCACCTTTGCCGCATCGATGTCGTCGTCGGTCTCCGGGATCACCGGAAGGAAGCTGCCCTTGGCCAGGTCGTCGAGGCTGGAGGTCGACTCCTTGTTGCGCAGCATGCTCTTCGGCGTGAAAAGGATCAGCGGCCGCCGGTAGGGGCGGATCATCTGGCGCCGCAACACGTGGAACATCTGCGCTGGCGTGGTCGGCATCACGATCTGGATGTTGTACTCGGCGCACAGCTGCAGATAGCGCTCCAGCCGCGCCGACGAGTGTTCCGGGCCCTGCCCCTCAAAGCCATGCGGCAGCATCATCACCAGGCCGCAGAGGCGGCCCCACTTGGTCTCGCCGCTGGCGATGAACTGGTCGATGACAACCTGCGCACCGTTGGCGAAGTCGCCGAACTGCGCCTCCCAGATCACCAGCGAGTTGGGCTGGAAGGTGGCGTAGCCGTATTCGAAGCCGAGCACCGCCTCTTCGGACAGCACCGAGTCGATCACCGTGAAGGCAGGCTGGTTCGGTGCGATGTGCTCAAGCGGCGTAAAGGTGCCATCGCCGGCATCGACGCGGTTCTGGTCGTGCAGCACGGCGTGACGGTGGAAGAACGTGCCGCGCTGGCAATCCTGACCCGACAGTCGCACCGCGTAGCCCTGCTGCAGCAGGCTGGCGTAGGCAAGGTTCTCGGCCATGCCCCAGTCGAGCGGCAGCTTGCCCTCGGCCATGCTGCGGCGGTCGGCGATGATCTTCTCGACGCGACCATGCAGCTTGAAACCCGCGGGGACATCGGTGAGCCGCTCGGCGAGTCGCTTGAGCTCCTTGAGCGGCACGGTGGTGTCGCAGGCGACATGCCAGGGCGTCTTCTTGATGAACGGCAGCCAGTTGATGGCGTGCTTGTGATTGCGGTTGGTGGGCACCAGGTCGACCACCGGGGTACCGGCGTCCATCGCGGCTTTGTAGGCCTCGATCATCGTTTCTGGCTCGTCGGCGCCGACCACGCCATCCTTGACCAGACGGTCGGCATAGAGCGCACGTGTGCCCGGGTGCTTGTTGACGAAGCTGTACATGATCGGCTGCGTGACCATCGGCTCGTCCTGCTCGTTGTGGCCGAGCTTGCGGAAGCAGACCATGTCGATGACGACATCGCGGCGGAAGGTGTAACGGAAGTCCAGCGCCAGCTCGACCACGCGCATCACCGCGTCCGGGTCGTCGGCGTTCACATGCAGGATCGGCGCATCGACCA
>DALYGT010000352.1:0-1670 GCA_031971375.1 Burkholderiales bacterium
CGCAGCTCAACCGCAGCCTCGAGCAGCGGCCGAACAAGCGGCCGGTGATGTCGGATCTGCGCGAGTGCGTGACGGGCGATACGCTGGTGGTGCTTGCCGATGGTCGACGTCTGCCGATCGCCAGCCTGGTCGGACAGGCTCCTCAGGTGGTCTCGGTCGATGCCTCCGGTCGTGTCCGCGCCTCGGTCTCAGACAAGGTCTGGCCGGTGGGCCGCAAGCCGGTCATACGTGTCAGCCTGGCCAGTGGCCGCAGCATCCGGTGCACTGCTGAGCACCGGCTGCGCGGCTTCGAGGGCTGGCAGCACGTGCGAGACCTCGCGCCAGGCGACCGGCTCGCTCTGGCGCGGACCCTGCCCGAGCCGGTGCAGCTGGCGGATGTCGATGCGGCCTGGCCGGACCATGCCTTGACCCTGCTCGGCCATCTGGTCGGCGACGGCAGCTACCTCAAGCATCAGCCGCTGCGCTACACCACCGCCAGCGAGGAGAACAGCGCTGCGGTGACGGGAGCTGCCGAGGCCTTCGGCTCGACCGTGAGTCGCCACCAGGGACGGGGGAACTGGCATCAGTTGGTCATCGCGGGCAACGGCAACCGCTGGCACCCGGCCGGGGTGGGTCTTTGGCTCAAATCGATAGGTATCTTCGGCCAGCGTTCGCATGACAAACGCCTGCCAGCAACGCTGTTCAGTTGCTCCAATGCGCAGATCGCGCTGTTCTTGCGCCATCTCTGGGCCACCGACGGCAGCATCACGCGCGCCGCCAGCGGCCGCTGGCGCGTCTACTTCGCGTCGGCGAGTCGGGGGTTGGTGGCCGACGTCGCCGCATTGCTCCTGCGCTTCGGGATCGTTGGGCGCATCCGCGAGGTGCGCAGCGGTGAGTCGGTCTGGTTCACCGTCGATGTCTCGGGTGCGGAGCAGCAACGCCTGTTCCTTGAGCGCATCGGTGCATTCGGGCCGCGCCAGGCTGCTGCCGCGCAGTTGGTGGCAGAACTGGGTGGCGCGCGGGGAAACACCAACGTCGACACGCTCCCGAACGAGGTCTTTGCGATCGTCAGAGCGGAGATGCGGGCGTCGGGTGTCTCGCAGCGTCAAATGGCTGGCATGCGCGGGACATCCTACGGCGGCACCTCCCACTTCCGCTTCTCGCCCTCTCGCGACACGCTGGCAACCTATGCCGCTCTGCTCGGCAGCGACCCACTCGCGGCCATCGCTGACAGCGACCTGTTCTGGGACACCGTCGTTGCGGTTGAGACCTGCGGAGAAGAGGAGGTCTTCGACCTGACCGTACCGGGTGACGCCTGCTGGCTCGCCGATGGCATCGTCAGTCACAACTCGGGCGCGATCGAACAAGACGCGGACGTCATCTTCTTCATCTATCGGGATGAGGTCTACAACCCTGACAGCCAGGACAAGGGTGTCGCCGAGATCATCATTGGCAAGCAGCGCAATGGCCCGATCGGCACGGTGCGGTTGGCTTTCCGCGGCGAATACACCCGCTTTGAGAACCTCGCCCACGGCGCGGCGCGGCGCGACGAGGATTGATGCACGGTGCAGAGGCGTATCGGCCAACTGCCCGATGCGCCCGTCACTGACCGCGGGTATAGTATGACCATCTGGTCATACCAATCGGGGTGATTGTGCGAACGGTCCCGGTCTTTGAGGCCAAGGCCCACT
>DALYGT010000353.1:0-1668 GCA_031971375.1 Burkholderiales bacterium
ATACCGCCGCGCAACTGATCGTGGGGGTGGGCGCCGCCGCCGGGCTCGTCTGGTTCGTGCTGTTCGGCTGGCTGTCGGACCGGATCGGGCGCAAGCTGCCGATCGTGGTCGGTTACGGTCTGACGCTCGTCACCCTGTTTCCGCTGTTCTGGGTGATCGGCGCGGCCGCCAATCCCGAACTCGCGCGCGCGGCACGCGACATGCCTGTGGTGGTGGCGGGGCCGCACTGCGAATATCGTCCCTTCGCCCAGAAGCAGGAAGACAGCTGCGCAAAGCTGCTCGATCTGCTGTCGAAAAAGGGCGTCGCCTATACGACGATGGTCGCGCCCGCGACGGCGGTGAGCATCGGCGGTCAGGCGGTGCACGGCGACACGCCCGAGGCACTCGAAGCCGCGCTCATCGCCAGCGGCTACAATCTCGGCAAGGTCGTCCCGTCGCCGGGAAATATCGCGCTGATCCTGTTGTGCATCATCCTGCTGACGGGGCTTGCCGGCATGACCTATGGCCCGGTCGCGGCCCTCCTCAGCGAGCTGTTTCCGCCGCGCATCCGCTATAGCTCGATGTCGATCCCCTATCACATCGGCACGGGATATTTCGGCGGGTTCCTGCCGTTCATCAGCCAGTACATCGTCGCGCGCACCGGCAATCCCTATGGCGGGCTGTGGTATACGCTGGGGGTGGTGCTGATGGCGCTGGTGGTGACCGTGGTGATGCTGCCCGGTGGCAAGCGAAGCGGGCATCGCGGCTAGCATCGGGCGCGCGTGCGCGGTAGGCGCTTGCCGTGATGACAAGCCCGCTTCGCCTGCGCCTCGACGGTACCGCTCTCGCGCACAATTGGCAGACGCTCGCGGCGATGAGCGGTCGCGCGGCCTGCGGCGCGGCGGTCAAGGCCGATGGCTATGGCCGCGGCGCCCGTGAGGTGACTGCGCGGCTGGCGGCGGCGGAGTAGCTGGCCATAGCCGCGTTGTGGGCGGCCTGTTTGGCTCGCTGCTTTTTGATGTAGCGAGCTCTGGCCTCGGTGACCAGGTCCTGGGGCATCTTCTGCTGCCTGTAGGTGACGACAGCTTTTCTCAGAGCCTCATGAGAGTTAGGCCCCTTTGGCCTATAGCCACCTAGATTGGTGACCATGTCCGCCGGTTCGCTGGCCCGGATAGGGAAGACCAGGTTGGCGGTGGCCAGAGTGCTGATCACAGCTTGCAGGGCCAGGCCCCAGGCAGTTCGGCTTGAGACAGCCGTCTCGTCCAGTACGACCAGCATAGCAGAGCTGGCGTGGTGGGTGACCTGGAAGTGGTCCAGGTAGGAGGCCCAATCCAGTGGCGTGACCGTCACGCAGGTGGGGCAGGAGAAGATAGACTCCTGCAGCCGGCTGTGCTCCTGCATGAGGTGCTGGATGAGCGAGGGGAGACCGCTCATCTCTACCACGGCGCTGCAGTAGCAGCAGTAGGTGGCGCCATGAAAGGGGGCCACAAAGACGCTGTTATTCAGCAGGTAGTCCAGGCTGATGGGGTCGGCCTGGGTGGAGCGCAGCATCACGTCGGTGCTGCGAAGCTGGTCCTCCAGCGGAGGGAACCGGCAAGGGTGGCCGGGTGTCCCCTCTCCGCACTCCTGGGTGAAGTGCCTGACAAACTGGGGGAAGTCCCTCCCAATTTGGTTCCCATATCCCAAGAA
>DALYGT010000354.1:0-1667 GCA_031971375.1 Burkholderiales bacterium
GAAAGACGTGACCGGCTTTGGCGGTTGCTGCGGCGGACATATCGGGGACGGGTGAAGGCGCCTGACCAATATATCCCCTCCGAAGACAAGCTACGAATTCCCCTGCCGGGGGATACGCCAGGACCTCTCCCGCTCAGTCCTCGGCGCCGATCGCCAGTGCCGCCGCGCGGCTCTCGGCCAGTTGCGGCGCGCTCGCCTGGCGACCAAGCCAGTCGGCGGTCTGCTCACCGATCATCCGCTCGAGGGCATCGACCCAGTCACTGCGGTCGTTGAGGCAGGGGATGTAGTGGTACTCACGGCCGCCGTGGGTGAGGAAATCCTCCCGCCCTTCCATAGCGATCTCCTCGAGTGTCTCGAGGCAGTCAGCGACGAAACCGGGGCAGACCACATCGACGCGGCCGACACCCGCCTCGGCCATCTCGACCAGCGTCGGCGCGGTGTAGGGCTTGAGCCACTCGGCCTTGCCGAAGCGCGACTGGAAGCACACCTTCCAGCGGCCTTCCTCCAAGCCCAGCTGTCGCGCCAGCAGGCGGCCGGTCTTGTGGCACTCGCAGTGGTACATGTCGCCGAGGTCGAGCGAGCGGCGCGGCACGCCGTGGAAGCTCATGACCAACTTGTCAGGCTCGCCGTGCACGGCCCAGTACTCGCGGATGCTGGCAGCGAGTGCGGCGATGTAATCGGCGCGGTCGTGGAAGTTGCGCACGAAGCGCAGCTCCGGCACGACGCGGCGCGCCTTGAGCGCATCGGCCACGGCATCGAACACCGAGGCGGTGGTGCTGCCGGCGAACTGCGGATACATCGGCACCACCAGCAGGCGGTCGCAGTGCAGCACGCGCAGGCTGGCGATGGCGTCCGCTACGGTCGGCTTGCCATAGCGCATGGCGTAGTCGATGACGACGCGGTCACCGAAGCGATGCTCCAGCCGCCCCCGCAACTGCTGCGTGACGCGCTCGGTGTGGACGCGCAGCGGCGAACCCTCGGGTGACCAGATCGAGGCGTACTTGGCAGCCGAGGCGCGCGGCCGCAGCGGCAGGATGATCAGGTTGAGGATGAACCACCAGATGGCGCGCGGGATCTCGACCACGCGCGGGTCCCAGAGGAACTCGGCGAGATAGCGTCGCAGCGCCTGCGGCGTCGGCGCGTCGGGCGTGCCGAGGTTGACGAGCAGCACGCCGATGCGTGGGGTGTCGCCGTGGGAGAAGGCCGGCTCGGGCTGGTAACGGGGCATGTAGGGGTGTCGGAAGAGGATGCCGGAGGGTCAGACGGCGCAGGGGCGGTACGGTTCAACGAACGGGCCGATCCGGACTTGATCAAGATCCTGTCAAAGGGAGCCTCGACCGATAAAAAGCCGCCCGCCACGGGCAGCGGCACTGAGCTGGCGTGCTCACGCCGCCGACAACGCGATGGAGAGCAGGCGAGCGGTGACATCGACGATCGGGATGACACGCTCGTACGCCATCCGTGTCGGGCCGATGACACCAAGCGTGCCGACGACCTGGCCGTCGACCTCGTAAGGGGCTGTCACCACACTGCACTCGTCGAGCGCGGTGACCCCGGACTCGCCGCCGATGAAGATCTGCACGCCCTCCGCGCTGGCACTCGCCTCGAAGATCTGCAGCAACCCGGTCTTCGACTCGAAGACCTCGAACAGGCGCCGCAAGGTGGCA
>DALYGT010000355.1:0-1660 GCA_031971375.1 Burkholderiales bacterium
CCGTTCCTCTATCACGCCCGACTTTCAGCTGCGTTGAACCTCAAATTGCTCGACCCGCGAGAGGTGGTCGACGCAGCGGTGGCGGCGTGGCGCGCTGGGCGAGCGGACCTGTCCAGCGTCGAAGGCTTCGTCCGTCAGATCATCGGCTGGCGAGAGTTCATCCGCGGCGTCTACTGGCTGGAGATGCCGGGGCTCGCCGAGGCGAATCACTTTGGCCACACGCGCGACCTGCCGCGCTGGTTCTGGACCGGCGACACGCACATGGCCTGTCAGCGTGACGCCATCACACAAACGCTTCGATTCGGTTACGCGCACCACATCCAGCGCCTGATGGTGACCGGCTTGTTCGGCCTGATCGCCGAGATAGACCCGCGCCAAGTGGCGCACTGGTATCTGGCCGTCTACCTGGATGCCGTGGAGTGGGTGGAGTTGCCCAACGTCGCCGGCATGGCGCTCTACGCCAACGGCGGGCGCTTCACCAGCAAACCTTATGCGGCCTCAGGCGCCTACATCCAGCGCATGAGCAACCACTGCACCGGCTGCCGCTACGACCCGGCCAAGAAGACCGGCAGTGATGCCTGCCCGCTGACCACGCTCTACTGGCACTTCCTCGACCGCCACGAGGCCGAGTTCGGAGCCAGCCCGCGCACCGCGTTGATGGTCAAGAACCTGCAGAGGCTCTCTCCGGACGAGCGGGCAGCGGTGCGTATGCAGGCCGAGGCACAGCTTGCTCGCCTAGAGGACCTGTAGGCAGACCAAGGCGACCAGCGTCGGCAACGCTGCGCCGGCCAGCAGTCCGAGGGGCGCGATCTGGCCATCAGTGAAGCGTCCGCGCAGCAGCGCCGCGCCGGCCGGGTTGGGCGCGTTGGCGATCACCGTGAGGCCGCCGCCGGCCACTGCGCCGGCCACCAGCGCGTATTTGAAGTCGTCGCTGAGGCCCGGCACCAGCGAGCCGAGGTAGGTCAGCGCGGCATTGTCGGTGACGGCGGTGAGGGCGGCGGCGCCGTAGTAGACCGCCTCAGGCGAGAGCGAGAGCAGCAGCGGCTCAAGCCACCACTGCTGCAGCCCGCCGAGGAAGACCAAACCAGCAAGGAACGACGCGACCAGCAGGCCATCGCGCAGGATCAGCCGATCGTGGTGGCGCGGGTAGGCCGCGGCAACGGCCATGAACAGGAGGAAGATGCCCATGAACACCGGCGGATGGTGGGCAAACACCACGATCCCGGCGACCATCGCCAGATGCAGCGCCTGCATCGGCAGGGGCACGCCGCGCCCCCCCTCGGCCACCTCGTGCGTCTCGAGCGACAGGTGACGCCGGAACACCGCGGTGAGGAGGGTCGCGTTGATGGCCACCGCCAGCGCCGCCTTCCAGCCAAAGTTCGTCAGCATGAACGTGCTGTCCCAGCCCCAGGTGCCGGCCACCATGAGCACCGGCGGCGCGGCAAAGTGCGTCAGCGTCCCGCCGATCGACACATTGACGAACAGCACGCCGATCGTCGCGTACTTGAACCCCTCGGGCGCGTCCTTGCGCACTAGCGGCAGCAGCATGATGGCTGCAAGCGTCATCGCCGCGGGCTCGGTGATGAGTGACCCGAGCAGCGGCACCAGCGTGAGCAGCAGCCAGAAGCGCGCGACGGCGTCGTCGACCGGCAACAGCGCC
>DALYGT010000356.1:0-1658 GCA_031971375.1 Burkholderiales bacterium
GCGCTGGTATGCCCGGCGATGACGACCTGGCCGGGACCATTGAAGTTGACCGCCTCGCAGACCTCGCCGGCGGAAGCTTCGGCGCAGACCGCGATCACTGTGTCGTCGTCGAGACCGAGGATGGCCATCATGCCTGCCGGCACGCCCTCGACCGCCCCCTGCATCAGTTGTGCACGCACCTTGACCAGTGCCAGCGCATCGGTGAAGCCGATGGCGCCGCTGGCGACCAGTGCCACCACCTCGCCGAAGCTGTGCCCGGCCGCGACCACCGGCATGGCGCCGCCACGCGCCTGCCAGGCACGCCACAGCGCGATGCCCCCGGCGAGCACCGCCGGCTGCGTGTTGACGGTCTGGTTGAGTTCGGCATCAGGGCCCTGGCTGACCATCGTCCAGAGGTCGAAGCCGAGCGTGGCCGAGGCCTCGTCAAAGGTCTGACGGACCTCTGGCAGGTCGGCAAAGGCATCCATCATGCCGACCGACTGCGAGCCTTGGCCGGGGAAGACAAAAGCGAGCGTCATATTGTGAATGTCCCGGAATCAGTAACGGAGCAGCGCCGAACCCCACGCGAAGCCGGCGCCGATGCCTTCCATCAGCACTGTCTGGCCGCGCCGGACGCGGCCATCGCGCACCGCCGTATCCATGGCCAGCGGGATCGACGCGGCGGAGGTGTTGCCGTGCTGCGCGACGGTGGTGACGACGCGTTCCATCGGGATCCTCAGACGCTTTGCGGTGGACTGGATGATGCGGATATTGGCCTGATGCGGCACCAGCCAGTCGACATCGTCGCCGCCCATGCCGTGCGCAGCGAGCGTCTCCAGCGCGGTGTCGGCGAGCGCCTCGACGGCGAACTTGAAGACCGCCTGGCCATCCATCTCGATGAACGGGTTGCCGCGGATGGCGCCATCCTCGACCACGCCGGGTGCCTTGAGGATGGGCAGGTGCCGGCCGTCGGCGTGCAGGTGGCAGCCGATCACGCCGGGCTCGGCGGCGGCTTCGAGCAGGACGCAGCCGGCGCCATCGCCGAACAGCACACAGGTCCCGCGGTCGTTCCAGTCGATGATGCGGGACAGTGTCTCGGCGCCGATCACCAGCGCGCGCTTGGCGACGCCGCCGCGGATCATCGCGTCGGCGGTGGCGAAGGCGTAGACGAAGCCGGCACACACCGCCTGCACATCGAACGCGGCGCAGCCATTGGTCACGCCGAGCCCGGCCTGGACGATGCAGGCCGTGCTCGGGAAGGTCATGTCCGGCGTCGTGGTGGCGACGATGATGAGGTCGAGGTCGTCTGGCGCCCAGCCGGCGGTGTCCAGCGCCTGACGCGCCGCTGCCAGCGCGAGGTCGCTGGTGCGCTCTCCTTCGCCCGCCAGATGGCGTTGCGAGATGCCGCTGCGACTGACGATCCATTCGTCGCTGGTATCGACGCGGGTCGCGAGTTCGGCATTGGTGACGACGCGCGCCGGGAGGTACGAACCGGTGGCGGCGATGCGGGAAAAGGTCATGCGGCGCTGGGGGTGAGGGTCTCGATCTGGGCGGTGATGCGTCCGATGAGGCCGTGGCGCGCCTCGTCGGCGGCGCGCTCGAGCGCGCAGCGGAAGGCGAGTATATCGGCCGAACCGTGGCTCTTGAACACGATGCCATTGAGCCCCAAAAGCGCTGCA
>DALYGT010000357.1:0-1654 GCA_031971375.1 Burkholderiales bacterium
CCGTATCCGGGGTCTTCACGCGTGCGGCCTTGCACTGGAAGTGCAGCAGCGACGCGCGGCCCTCGCATCAGGTAGAGATCCCGGATCGGCGCCGCGCGCTCCGCTTGCGACGCCGTCCGGGAAAACGGAGCTTTGGGCAGCGTCCCGGGGCGTGGTGTAGGAGGCGGGGCTGCGGCGTTCGTCGGAGGGAGCCCGTAGGGCGACCGGAGAGGAACGCCGCGAGAAGCCTTTTCCCCAAGGCGTCCACAGCGGGCGCCGGCGGGGCAGTGGTCATGGTCCGAATCGAGGTTGGCTCGGGTTGCGAAGACCAAACGCAACCAAGAGAGCGAACCATGACGATCGACAGAATGGACCTGATGGCGCTGATCGAGAAGGGCGCCGACGCCGATTTCCTCAGGGAGATGATCGAGGTCATCTCGAACCGTTTGATGGAGATGGACGTCGAGAACCTCACCGGCGCTGCGCACGGCGAGCGTTCGCCTGCGCGCATCAACCAGCGCAACGGCTACCGCGAGCGGGCGTGGGAGACACGCGTCGGCACCGTCGACCTTGCCATCCCCAAGCTCAGGAAAGGCAGCTACTTCCCGGCCTTCCTGGAGCCGCGGCGGGCGTCCGAGAAGGCGCTCACCGCCGTCATCCAGGAGGCCTATGTGCACGGCGTCTCGACGCGCTCGGTCGACGATCTGGTCAAGGCGATGGGCATGACCGGCATCTCGAAGAGCCAGGTGTCGAGGCTCTGCGCGGAGATCGACGAGCGGGTGCACGCGTTCCTCAACCGGCCGATCGAGGGCTCGTGGCCGTACCTGTGGATCGATGCGACCTATGTGAAGGTGCGCCAGGCCGGGAGGATCGTGTCCGTTGCCGTGATAATCGCCTTCGCGGTCAACACCGACGGGCGGCGCGAGGTGCTCGGGCTCGAGGTCGGCCCATCGGAGGCCGAGCCGTTCTGGACGAGCTTCCTGCGCTCGCTGACGCGGCGGGGCCTGCGCGGCGTCAAGCTCGTGATCTCCGACAGCCACGAGGGCCTGAAGAAGGCGGCGGCGAAAGTTCTGTCGTCGACGTGGCAGCGCTGCCGGGTCCACTTCATGAGGAACGCGCTCGCCCACGTCGGCACCAAGCAGCGTGCGATGGTCGCCGCTGCCATCCGCACCGCCTTCACCCAGGACACCCAGGCGGCGGCACGCGCCGAATGGCGCGCCGTCGCCGATCGCCTGCGCGAGCGCTTCCCCAAGCTCGGCGCGCTGATGGACGAGGCCGAGGACGACGTGCTCGCCCACCTCGCCTTCCCGAAGGAGCACTGGCCGCAACTCGCCTCGACCAATCCGCTCGAACGCCTCAACGGCGAGATCAAGCGGCGCACCGGCGTCGTGCAGATCTTCCCCAACGAGGCCGCGATCGTCCGCCTCGTCGGCGCCCTGCTGCTCGAGCAGAACGACGAATGGGCGGCGAGCCGCGCCCGCTACATGAGCCTGGAAAAACTCGCCAGCCTGAGCGATGATCCACAGGCTCGGCCAAAGCGCATCGCGGCGGCCTGAGCATGAGGCCCGAGCCAATCATCGAGCTCAGGCCATGACAGGCCAGCTACACCACCGCCTGGGGCACGATACAAGAGTGCCACGCGGAGCGTCATACATAACCAGGAAGGCGTCGTCGC
>DALYGT010000358.1:0-1629 GCA_031971375.1 Burkholderiales bacterium
TAGCCGGCTTGCCCATGAGAGTGGCGAGTTGCTCGAACCCGACGGTGGCATTGACCAGATCACGGAGGACCAGCCGGGCCGTCTGTGGCTCGCCGGCCAAGAACAGCGAAGCCGCCTCGTCGAGCAGGGCACGCGCAAAAGCCGGGTCGCGCTCCGCCCGAGCGGCAACGGTCTGACGAAACTGGCGGGTCAGGGCCACTTAATGCTCCTTTCTCGACTTGTACTCGGCATGCATCGACAGGGCCCTCTCGATCGCCGGCTGCTGGTCTTTTTTGGTGCTGCCCCCGAGCAAAACCAAAAGCGCTTCGCCGTCCCGAGCCAGATAGATGCGATAGCCGGGGCCCCAGTGGATGCGGCACTCCCCGATACCGCGGAACCAGCGAATGTTCGAGGTGTTTCCCATCTCCATACGAGACACCGCGACCGAAACCTTGGCAGCGGCGAGGGGGTCGAGCGTCTCAAACCATGTCCCAAAGGGGCTGGACCCATCCTTGCGAACGTATTCTTCGACGAGGACATTATGGTAACACATACGTGACCATAAGAGCTGGTGCCTGGAACGCAATTGAGGTGGCGCGATGTTCGCCTGACGCGCGCTTGTGCCGCATCCGCCAACCGACCAGCAGCTGGATCACCTTGACGCGCATCGGCACCCGCCCGGAGTCGCCCCAAGCGCCTTTCTGCACTTGCTTTGAGCGCATTAGACCTGGCGCAAAAAACACGCGCGCAACCTTGACCGAGCCCCGTTTGCGTCCTTATAGTGGGAAAAGGTGGTGGAGAGTGGGATTTTGTGGGGAATCCTGCCGCCGTCGGGGGTGCAATGTTCCGGGGTCTGGCGAAACTCAATCTGGATAGCAAGGGCCGCCTGGTCATGCCGGCCAGGCATCGCGCCGCCCTGCCCGCTGGTTCCGAGACCCGCGTGGTGGTCACGCTCGACCGCGCCGGTTGTCTCGCCATGTACCCGATGCCCGAGTGGACACTGGTCGAGGCGCAGTTCGAGCGCGTCGGCATGGACCCGCGGGTGATCGCGCTCAAGCGCCTGGTCATCGGTCACGCCGAAGAACTCGACATCGACAGCGCCGGCCGCATCCTCGTGCCGCCGGTCCTGCGCGAGATCGCCCGCCTCGACAAGACGGTGATGCTGGTCGGCCAGGGCAACAAGCTGGAGATCTGGTCCGACACGATGTGGACCGAGGAACGCGACCGCACCCTCGCGTTGCCGGTCAGCGAATGGCCGTCCGACATGAACTTCATCCTGTGAGCGCGGACCGTGCCGCCGACCACCATGTCCCGGTCCTGCTCGACGAAGCCCTTGAGGCGCTGCGCATCGACCCCGCCGGCACCTACGTCGACGCCACCTTCGGCCGCGGCGGACACAGCCGCGCCATCCTGCAGCGCCTCGGCCCCCACGGCCGTCTGCTCGCACTCGACCGCGACCCCAGCGCGATCGCTGCGGCGGCCGCCATCGGTGACCCGCGGCTCAGCGTGGTCCACGCGCCGTTCTCCGAACTTGGCCACGTGCTCGACGCGCGCGGCATCACCCACATCGACGGCCTGCTGCTGGACGTCGG
The DNA here is from genome assembly GCA_031971375.1 of Burkholderiales bacterium. Lineage (GTDB taxonomy): Bacteria > Pseudomonadota > Gammaproteobacteria > Burkholderiales > UBA3065 > UBA3065. The sequence goes on from DALYGT010000358.1 coordinate 1,572, forward strand.
CGTCTCGTCCCCGCAGATCGACGATGCACAGCGGGGTTTCAGCTTTCGCCAGGACGGG
>DALYGT010000359.1:0-1625 GCA_031971375.1 Burkholderiales bacterium
ATCGTGCGGGTTGCGCAGGCGGATGCCGTCACAACTGTTCTGCAGCCGTGCCAGATGCTGCGGCAGCCGGAACGGCTTCCGGCCGTAGACAGGGATGACCTCGTAGATGCCGTCGCCGAGCAGGAACCCGCGGTCGAGCACAGGCACCCGCGCCTCGCCGAGGGGCATGAACTCACCATTGAGGTAGACCGTCATCTCATTCACCTGTCTCACTGCAACCATAGCAGCGCGGTGTCGAACATGCGGCGGATGAACCCGCCCACCGGCACTGATTCTCGCGCGACCAGCGGGTATTCCGCCACAGTCTGCTCGCCGGACACCAGTCGCAACCGGCCCAAGGCCTGACCTTCGCTGACCGGCGCTTCGACGCGCTTGCGCACCTCGATCACCGGCTTGAGTCTGGCGCTGTGCTCGCGCGGGACCGCGAGCAGCGTCTCTCCCGCAAGCCCGAGCGCGACCTCGCGCGAGTCGCCCTTCCACACCCGGACACGCGCCAGTTCCTTGTCGACGCCACCGATCCGCATCACCTCCCAGCGGGTGAAGCCAAGGTTGAGCAGGCGTTGCGTCTCGCTGGTGCGGACGCGGTCGGTGTCGGCGCCAGTCACCACCGCGAGCAGGCGACGCTCGCCACGCTTGGCCGATGCGATCACGCTGTAGCCTGACCCTGGCGCCTGACCCGCGATCAGCCCGTCGACCGTGGGGTCGCGTCGCAGCAAGCGGTTGCGCGAGGGTTGCGTCAAGCCGTTGAAGCCGAACTGCGCTGCCGAGAACAGCTTCTGCTCGTCAGGAAAGTCGCGCAGCAGGGCTTCGCCGAGGCGGGCCATGTCGAGCGGTGTGCTGAAGTGCTGCGGGTGCGGCTTCCCGCTGGCGTTGGCAAAGTGCGTCCCGCTCATGCCGAGCCGAACAGCCTGTTCGTTCATGCGTTCCGCGAAGCGGTCCTCGCTACTGGCCACCGCCTCGGCGAGCGCCACGGCGGCGTCGTTGGCGTTGACGGTGACCAGTCCCTGCAGCAGTTGCTGCACCGTTGCCGGGTGCTTGTTGTCGACGTACATCCTTGCACCGGGGACCGACGCGACGGCAGCCGAGGGCGTGACCACCTGCTGGCGCCCGATCTGTCCACGCTCGATGGCTTGCAGGGTGAGGTAGGCGGTCATCAGCTTGGTCAACGATGCCGGCTCGAAGCGGCGACCGGCGTTCTCGCTGGCCAGCGTCTGGCGCGCGGCAATGTCATAGAGCACCCAGCCGCGCGCGGCGACGTTGACCTTGCCCGGCGCGCCGGCGTGGACCGCCAGCGGCATTGTGAGACACGCTGCCATCGCCACGCGCAGTGCGCGCCGCAGGGCGTGGCGCGCGCCTTGCGAGATCCGCGCCAGCGGTCTTGTCGGCCTTGGTGCACGGTCGACGCGTCCGCTGCGAGGCGTGCTGCGATGGATCGGAAGGGCAGCCATGTGGGTGGGGAGTATAGTTCGCACTCCGTCAAGACATCCGCTCAACAGAGGTCGCTTCATGCAGTCCCCCACCCCTGCGCCGCGCGTGCGCCTCAACGCAAGGACCGTCAAGGCGGTCGTGATCCGGTCGTCGGTCTATGCGCTCATCGCCTGGTTCGCGCCTGGCCTCGCGCTGTT
>DALYGT010000360.1:0-1622 GCA_031971375.1 Burkholderiales bacterium
CAGGCGTCGGCTCGTCGGTTGACCCGGCTCGGTCGCCGCGTGTGGTGCGGTGAGCAGCGGTGGTGCAGTCGCACACGACACCTTCTGTTGGATTTTGAGCCGGCTGCGAAGCCGGCTGGTGCGATGATCGGCCGTTGGCGTCGCTGCGTCGGCTTCGGCGCGCAGCAGGGCCAGCCGCAGCCCGCGATATTGCGCCATTGCCTGATGCGGTCGTGGCGCTCGCTGTCACGGTTCTCCGCTACCGGCGTCCGAGTATCGCTTACACCCATGGGCCGGTCCTCCCTTCCCAGTCATGATCGTGTCTCGCATCGCCTCAAACGCTCGCCCCAATGCTCGCACGCTCCTCGCTGGTCGCGATCAAGACTTTGCGTGAAGCAGGTGTCGCAATTCCACCTTGGTCCGTTCATAGCTCGAATGGACAGGACATCGACGAGCTGCCATCGAGCGGCTCTCGACTGATCGTGCGCCTTGATAAGGCTGGGTGATCGTGGCGATTTCAGCGCCGTGACAGCGCGACAAAGCGTAAAGTGTGTTGCGTTCTCGACACCGCCCCGAACGCCGCAGCTTGTCGAAGAAACATATCGATCACGTATTGCGCGCCGTGCTTGCCGATGATGCCGGATACTCTGTGTCGACGCTGACCACGTCGACGGTCTGGTGGAGATACCATCGGGCCGATCGTCCCGCGGCTCACGGTGACACCGAACGCGTTGGCCGGCGTTGGGCGAGGGCCGTCCATACCTGGTCGTCATCGCGGCGCCGGGCACCCGCCAGCGCCTCGGCGAGCAATGTGCCGATCAGGTTCACATTCTGGGCAGAGCAGCGGATATCGAGTGGCTCGGGAAGGCCGATGCCCTCGATTGTCACACGGCAGCGCCCGTCATCGCCGCCGCCGTGCAGCGTGATGATGGCGCCGGTGTTCGCTCGCCGGCGCACGACGCGCTCGCCCGCCGGTAGCCGGCACTGGGCGGCGCTGAACAGCGCTGGGGCAGCTTGCCTCAGCTCAGCCTCGAGGCTCGCAAGGTCGGCTTCGCGCGCCGCCATCTGGCGGCGGGTCCGGTCGATGACGAGCGGCCGGCCCGTGGCCTTGGCGACACGCAGCTTGTGCGCCAGACGCGCCAGTTCCTGCTCGCTCGCGCGGATGTCATGCAGCAGAGCCAGCAGTCGGTTGCGTAACGGTTGGCCGTCCTTGGGCCTCGCAGATGGTGGCATGGCTGTGCTCCTTCTGACGTGACTTCGCATGCAGGCATGTGGTGCTGCCGGCGCGCCAGCCGGAGTTCGCCTTTGTTTGCGCTTTGGGCGATTCATTTTAGCTCAACAACGGGCTCCACTATGCTCAGAACTACCGGTGAGCAACATGGGGATTGGACCAGACGGGTTCATTGAGGCTGTAGATGCTGTGAATTGCTGATGCGCCGAGCGCGGCTGGCTGATAATTCCGGATGCTGGGTTCTCATTCTGACGTAGATCGAGCACGTCGCGATCAGGCGCACGAGGCCGATGAGGTCCTGCTCGACGTCACGCCGTTGCCGCGGCGACCGATACCGCTCCCACTCGTTGGCAAGACCGTGCCAAGTTTGCGACAACGGCATCGCAACACCTTTGCAAACGGCGAAAATCGC
>DALYGT010000361.1:0-1620 GCA_031971375.1 Burkholderiales bacterium
CCAGTGCACGCACGGTGTCGACGTTGCAACCGGCCACGCGCAGCTCGCCGTCGCTCTCGACCACCCGCGCCAGCGCTGCTTCGTCCAGGTTCTCAGCACAGACCGCCTCGAAGGCCGCGGCAAAGGTGTCGACCCCGTCCTCGCAAAGACTGAGCCCGGCTGCCGCGGCGTGGCCGCCGAACTGCCGGATCAGCCCCGGATGGCGACGGTCGACCAGATCGATGGCGTCGCGCAGGTGCAGGCCCGCTATCGAGCGGCCCGAGCCCTTGAGCACGCCATGCGCATCCGGCGCGAAGACGATGGTCGGCCGGTGGTGCGCCTCCTTGAGCCGCCCGGCCAGCAGCCCGACGATGCCGGTGTGCCAGGCTGGGTTGTACAAACAGATGCTGGCGCCCTCGGCGACATCGACGCCGTCCAGGGCGGCCTGGGCCTGCTCGAGCATGTCGGCCTGCATGTCGCGGCGCTCGCGGTTGAGCGCGTTGAGACGCTGCGCCAGCCGGTCGGCCTCGCTCGGGTCGTCGGCGAGCAGGCAGTCGATGCCGATGCGCATGTCGGCGATGCGGCCGGCGGCGTTGATGCGCGGCCCGAGCGCGAAGCCGATGTCGGTGGTGCCGCAGCGCGTCGGGTCGCGGCCGGCGGCACGCAGCAGCGCGAGGATGCCCGGACGGGCCCGGCCGGCGCGGATGCGCTCGAGACCCTGCGCCACCAGGATGCGGTTGTTATGGTCGAGCCGCACCACGTCGGCCACCGTGCCGAGCGCGACGATGTCGAGCCACTGCGCGAGGTTGGGGCCACCAGCCGCGCCGCCGCCCAGCAGGCCCTCCGCCCGTAGCAGCGCCCGCAGCGCCATCAACACGTAGAACATCACGCCGACGCCGGCGATGCATTTGCTCGGGAACTCGCACCCGGGCTGGTTCGGGTTGACGATGATGCAGTCCGGCACGCGGTCGCCGGCGAGGTGGTGGTCGGTGACCAGCACATCGATGCCGCGCGCTCGCGCCGCAGCGATGCCGTCGAAGGCAGCGATGCCGTTGTCGACCGTGACGAGGAGGTCGGGCCGCGTCTCTGCCGCGATCTCGACCACGCCGGGCGAGAGGCCGTAGCCGAGCGTCTGCCGGTCGGGCACCAGGAAGTCGACCTGTGCGCCCATCGCCCGCAGCCCGAGCACGCCGAGCGCGGTGGCGGTGGCGCCGTCGGCGTCGTAGTCACCGACGATGACGATGCGCTGGCGCTCGCGGATCGCCGCGACCAAGCGGCCCGCCGCAGCATCGATACCCTTCATCCCCGCGAACGGCAACAGCCGCGCCAGACCATGCTCAAGCTCCTGCGGCGATTCGATGCCGCGCGCAGCGAACAAGCGCGCGAGCAGCGGCGAGGCGGCATGGGTGCGCAGGCGCTCAAAAGCGTCCTCGGCAGCTGTGCGGCGCTGGATCGTCATGGCGCGATTCTGCCTGCATCCCAGTGGTAGAACGCCACCCGTTGCCGATAGACCGCTGGCTGGGGCGACCACAACTGCCACGGCAGGCGGCGGCGCAGGCTCGGCCTCGCCGAAACGCCGCAGCAAGCTCCGACTTGAAATCCGCCGAGCGCATCCCTACTATTAGCACTCGCTGGCGGTGA
>DALYGT010000362.1:0-1618 GCA_031971375.1 Burkholderiales bacterium
AGAAGGGCGAATTGAGCACCTGGATCTGGCAGTTGGCCTCCACCGCCGGCCATTCGCCGCCCACGTGTTCGAGTGCCGTGCGCATGATGTGGTCGACATCGCGGTCGAGGTCCTCGAAGGGCCGCGTCCATTCCTCGTCGAGCAGCATCTGGCGGATGCAGGCGCGCATGCCGCCGCCACTCCGAGGGTAGTAGCACCTGTATGCCGGCGGGTCGGACTCGATGAACTCGGTCGAGATGGCCGGCCGCACAAAGATGAAGTCGTTGCGGAAGTAGGTGTGGTGGAGGATCTTGGTGGTGACCGAGTTGAAGAAGGTCTCTGCCAGTTCCGGTTGCTTGTGGTCGATCAGCTTGCCGATAAACAGCAGCTTGGCGCGCTGCCAGACGGTGTCGTCGAGCGTGTCGGCGGCAAACTCGCCGCGCAGGCGGTCTACGCACTCCCGCACTCGCTCCTCGTAATAGCGGATGCGCTCGCTCACCGCATCCTGCACCTCATGCCAGCGCGCATCCTCGAAGCGCTGCTTGGCCCTTGCACTGGCCTCGCGGAACAACATGTAGTGACGGTCGAAGCCCTCGATCAGTGCTTGCGCGATGCCCTCCGCGACAGCCTCGCGGTTGAGTTGGGGGATGGTAAGCATGCGGCGTGTCATGCGGCCATTGTGCCCGAGGCGTACACTCAAGGCTCCACCGGCATTGCACGGGAAAGGATGCAATCGTGAGCGCGACATCGCACATCAAGGTCCCCACCACCGGCAGCATCATCGAGCCGGGCAAGCCCATACCCGACGACCCGATCATCCCCTACATCGAGGGTGACGGCATCGGCGTCGACATCACCCCGGTGATGATCCGTGTGATCGACGCGGCGGTCGCCAAGGCCTACGGTGGCAAGCGCAAGATCGTCTGGCTGGAGGTCTACGCCGGCGAAAAGTCGACGCAGATCTACGGGCCTGACGAGTGGCTGCCGACCGAGACCTTCGACGCCCTCAAGAAGTACCGCGTCTCCATCAAGGGCCCGATGACGACGCCGGTCGGCGGCGGCATCCGCTCGCTCAACGTCGCCCTTCGTCAGGAACTGGACCTCTACCAGTGTGTGCGCCCAGTGCGCTATTTCAAAGGCGTGCCGAGTCCGCTCAAGGACCCGTCCAAGACCGACATGGTGATCTTCCGCGAGAACACCGAGGACATCTACGCCGGCATCGAGTGGCAGGCGGAGAGCGAGGGCGCGAAGAAGCTGATCGGCTTTTTGCGCAACGAGATGGGCGTCAAGAAAATCCGCTTCCCCGAGACGTCCGGCATCGGTATCAAGCCGGTCTCACGGGAGGGCACCGAGCGCCTGGTGCGCGCGGCGATCAAGTACGCCATCGACAACCAGCGCCGCAGCGTGACCATCGTCCACAAGGGCAACATCATGAAGTTCACCGAGGGTGGCTTCCGTGATTGGGCCTATGCGCTCGCAAAGAACGAGTTCGGCGCCGAGCTGTTGGACGGCGGCCCGTGGATGAAGCTGCCGAGTGGAATTGTTATCAAGGACGCCATCGCCGATGCCTTCCTGCAGCAGATCCTCCTGCGGCCCGCCGACTACGACGTCATCGCCACGCTCAACCTCAACGGCGACT
>DALYGT010000363.1:0-1618 GCA_031971375.1 Burkholderiales bacterium
CGATCGACTCGGTGAAGCCAAAGTGGATCGGCTCGAGGATGGGGTCGCAGAGCATGGCGCGGCCGCGCCTGTGCATCGCCTCCATGGCGCGCTCGAGGCTGGCCATGTCCTGCGCCGGTTGCCCCACCAGCACCGGCGTGCTGGCCACTTCGTCGGCCACGTGCAGCGTGCCTTCGTGCAGCGAGAGCAGGTAGTCGGCACCCGCGCGGCCGCCGCGGATCAGTTCTTCGGGCGAGAGTGAGTCCACACTGACCTGCAGGCCTATTCTTTTCAACGCGGCGATGGCCTCTTCCAGATGGCGAAAGCGCTCGCCGGGGAGGAAGCCGAGGTCGATCACATCCGCGCCGCAGTCGCGGTAGTAAGTGGCGCGTTCGACGATGCGTTCAACGCTCACCTGCGCCGCCTCGACGATCTCGCCAAAGATGCGCACACGGTGCTGCGACAGGTCCGGCCGGGTGGCGGCGCGTCCAAAGAACTGCGGCATGTCCTTGAGGTCGTCCGGGCCGCGTTCGACCGGGATGCGGTACTTCTCGACGAGCGGCTCCAGCTCGCCGCGACAGCGCCCGGGTAGCACCATGCGCGTCGCGCCCATGGCGTTGTCGAGGCGGCGCAGGATCATCTCGGTCGTCATCAAGCTGGCCACCGAGACGCCGATGTCGTGCACGGTGTAGTCCCAGCCGGTCGGCGCCATGCCCTCGAGCACCTGCTCGAGGCTCTTCTTCGCCAGCTTGCCGGTGAGGAAGAGGATGCGCTCCGGCATCAGACCGGGGTCCCGCCGACGCTGCCGGTGCCCTCGCCGATGAGCAGGTCGAGGTCGCGGTGCACCTCGCCGAGGGTCGGCTTCGGCGCCACCTTGAGCCGCTCGTCGATGGCGGTGCGCAGCGCCTCGACCGAGTGCAGCACGGTCACACCCTCCATCTCGCCGACGCGACGCGTGTACTCCAGATCGATGGCGCGGGGGTAGACCTTGACCCAGTCCTTGGGCGCTTCGGTGTCCATCTCCGGCTCGGTATCGCAGGCGTAGACGTAGATCGGCACACGCGTCTTGCCGGCCTGCGCAAACATGTTGCTGACCAGGCTGTCGGACAAGCCTAGCGCGCACTTGGCCATGGTGTTGCTGGTCGCCGGGGCGATCACCACGGTGTGGTAGTGGCCGTAGTAGAACAGGCCCACCGGCACCGAACTGGCGGTGTTGTCGCGGTAGACGCGGGTGCGTTCCTTGAGCGAGGCCAGTGTGATCCCGTACATCGGCAGGATCTCTTCGGCTGCGCGCGTGAGGAACAGGTCGCAGTGCGGCAAAGAGAGTGCCACTTCGAGCGATTCGCGCAGAAAATGGCCGGACCCGGTGATGCCCCAGGCGAGGCGGGGTTTGACGTCTTGCATGGGGTGGGCGCGCGCCGTGTCGCGATTCGGGTCGGCAGGGCCGCAGATTCTAGACCACGGCAGGGGTGGGGCATAGCGCGCGGCCCGCTCGCCGACACATGCCTCCGATCAGTACCGCTCGCCGCGCTCGCGCCGACGGGTGCCGCTGTTGCTGCCCTCGGGCATGCCGTACTCGATGCCGATGTTGTCGGCGCTGAGCCAGTCGGTCAGCGCACCAAGCAGACCCGGTGTCAGG
>DALYGT010000364.1:0-1613 GCA_031971375.1 Burkholderiales bacterium
TTCGCTGACGATGACGATGATCGGCGCCAGCCTGCTGTGGGTCGGCTGGTTCGGCTTCAACGCCGGCTCGGAATGGGCTGCGGACGGCATCGCCTCGGCCGCCATGCTGAACACCCAGGTCGCCACCGCTGCGGCCGCCCTCTCCTGGATGGTCGTGGAATGGATCGAGCGCAAGAAGCCCGGCATGCTGGGTCTGGCCTCGGGTGCGGTCGCCGGTCTGGTCGCCATCACCCCGGCCTGCGGCTTCGTCGGCATCGGCGGCGCACTGGTCATCGGTCTGGCCGCCAGCGTGGTCTGCTACTGGGGCGTGACCGGCCTGAAGCGGCTGATCGGTGCCGACGATGCGCTCGACGTGTTCGGCGTGCATGGCATCGGCGGCATGGCAGGGGCCCTGCTGACTGGCGTGTTCGCTTCGCCGAGCCTCGGCGGTGCGGGCATCTGCAACTACATCACCAACAAGTGTGGCGACCCCGCCGACTTCCCGGGCATCGGTGCCCAGGTCCTGATCCAGGCGGAGACGGTCCTGACCTCGATCGTGGTGTCGGCGGTCGTGTCGTTCATCGCCCTCAAGCTGATCGACATCGTCATCGGCCTGCGCGTCAAGGAAGAAGAGGAACGCGAGGGTCTGGACACGGTGTCGCACGGCGAGACCGCGTACCACATCTAAGAGTCAATCCCTCCAGTGGGCTTGGGGCACCTTCGGGTGCCCTCTTTTTTTGGAGGTGTCGTAACGGTTGCCGGCCGGGGGCGGCCGGCTCCTCAGCGAGACAGCATGAGCCGGCGCGCCGCCAGCCGTGTCTCACTCCAGCCGAGGCGCCGGTAGAAGTCGAGCGCGGGCGGGTTGTCGAGGTCGACCAGCAATTGCGCCCTTGTCGCGCCGCGGCCGGCGGCCCAGTCGAGGACGCTGTCCAGCAGAGCGCGGCCGATGCCGCTACCACGCCACGCCGCTGCGACCACGACATCCTCGACCCAGGCTGACCAAGCGCCTTCGGCCGTCGAGAACACCAGTTGTGCCGAGCACATGCCGACCACCTCGTGGGCAGCGTTGGTCGCGACTGCGATGTGTCCAAGCGGGCTTTCAATCACGCCTGCCAGTCCACGCGCCTGCTTGGCGGTATCCGGTGAGAAGTCCTGTTCGATGCTGAACAGGTCTGCGAGCAGCCGGGTGAGTGCCGGTACGTCGTCAGGGGTGGCGACGCGAATACGCAGGGCCGGGTTCATGTCGCGTCGCCGTTGCCGTAGATGATCATCGCCAGAAAACGGATCGGCGTCTCGAGCAGTGCCGCCGGCCCGTGCGGGACATCGCCGCTGAAGGTCAGTGAATCTCCGGGGCCGAGTTCATGCGTGTCGTTGCCGTGGCGGTAGACCATGCGTCCCTGGAGCATATGGATGAACTCGGTACCCGGGTGCTGAAAGGTGGGGAACACCTCCGAGGCATCGTCCATGCTGATAAGGAAGGGCTCAAACAGCTTGCGCGGACCCTGGTCGTAGGCCAACAGGCGATAGGTGTGGCCGCGCCGTGTGCCGCGCCGGACCACCTCCATACCCTCTTCGGCGCGCACCAGTTGCGCATTGCCTTCGATTATGTCCACGTCACGGAACAGCGCAGACAG
>DALYGT010000365.1:0-1605 GCA_031971375.1 Burkholderiales bacterium
ACGCTCGATCACGCTGTGGGCGCTGTCGCAGCGGGACAGCGCGGACCGTGACGCGCTGGTCGCCGCCGCGCGCAATGCCGGCTATGACCTCTCGCAGGTGCTCTGACAGCGCCATCGACATCCCGACCGTGGTCGCACAGTCGGCCCCACCGGCAGGTCGAGGCCACGCAATCCGCTTACACGAACAAGCACACGCAAACAGCGGGGCTAGCCCATTGAATGGCAGATGCTTATTCGCCCGAACCTGATAAAGAACTGAAATTTTCTTGGTTCCCCCGATAAGGGGGCCCGCCTAGAGTGCGACCGTCATCAATACCGACGGAGCATTCCCATGCAGTTCACGACCCGCAAGTTCAAGGCTCTGGCCGCTGCCCTTGGCCTCGCCGCCGCCACGCTGGCCGCCCCGGCGTCCGCCGAGACCACCCTGCTCAACGTGTCGTATGACCCGACGCGCGAGCTCTACCAGGACTTCAACGCCGCCTTCGCCAAGCACTGGAAGGAGAAGACCGGCGAGGTCGTGACCATCAAGCAGTCGCACGGCGGCGCGGCCAAGCAGGCGCGCGCGGTGATCGACGGCCTTCAGGCGGATGTGGTCACGCTGGCGCTCTCCTACGACATCGACGAGCTCTCGTCGAAGGGCAAGCTGATCCCGCCCGACTGGCAGAAGCGTCTGCCCAACAACAGCTCGCCCTACACCTCGACCATCATCTTCCTGGTACGCAAGGGCAACCCGAAGAACATCAAGGATTGGAACGACCTCGCCCGCCCCGGCATCGCGGTCATCACCCCCAACCCCAAGACCTCGGGTGGCGCTCGCTACAACTACCTCGGTGCTTGGGGCTACACGCTGCAGCAGCCGGGCGGCAGCGACAAGACTGCGCAGGAGCTGCTGACCAAGATTTACAAGAACGTGCCAGTGCTCGACTCGGGCGCGCGCGGCTCGACCACCACCTTCATCGAGCGCGGCATCGGCGATGTGCTGATCACCTGGGAGAACGAGGCCCTGCTCGCCACCAAGGAGCTCGGCCCGGACAAATTCGACATCGTCGTGCCCTCGGTGAGCATCCTCGCCGAACCGCCGGTCACGGTGGTCGACAAGGTGGCCAACCGCCGCGGCACGCGCAAGGTCGCCGAGGCTTATCTGAACTACCTGTATTCGGATGAGGGTCAGGACATCGCCGGCAAGAACTTCTACCGCCCGACCAACGAGAAGTTCGCCAAGAAGTACGAGAAGCAGTTCCCCAAGGTGAAGCTGTTCACGGTCGATGAGACCTTCGGCGGCTGGCAGAAGGCGCAGAAGACGCACTTCGCCGACGGCGGCCTGTTCGACCAGATCTACGGCATCCGCTGAAGCAGCGACCCGACCCACGGCATCCGCAAGCGCGGATGCCCAACCCAAAAGGAAAGACCATGAACTACAGCGCCCGTATCCGGCCGCTGGTGGGGACACTCGTCCTCGCCGGACTGGCCAGCACCACCCTCCCGGCCTACGCCGCCGATGGCGAAGAGCTCGAGGCCCTCAAGCAGACCGTGCGCGAACTGCAGCGCAAGATCGAGGAGATAAACAGCAACCTCGACCAGAAGGTCAAGATTGTCGAGCGCAAG
>DALYGT010000366.1:0-1604 GCA_031971375.1 Burkholderiales bacterium
TGTCCGCGGCGGTCTCGACCTGCTCAAGGTCCGGGTCGACCGGGATCTCGACCTTAGGCGCGGCGCGGGTGCGGCGGCGTGCCGGCGCCGGAGGCTCTTCGGCCGGCATGGCAGTGGCCTCAGCGACGACCGGCGCGGCGGCGGTCTCCGCGCTGACGGTCGCTTGCGCGGCCTCAGGTGCCGCAGGTTCTGCAGCCACGGCCGGGGCCGCCTCGGCAGATGTCACTGCTCCGGCATCCGGCTCGTGCGCTGTAGCTGGCATTTCGGCGTTGGCCTCGGCCGCGACCTCGAGCGCTGCAGCACGGCGAGGGCGGCGCTGGCGCGCACCCGACGACGTGGTGAGCGGCGCCTCTGCAGGCGACTCCAGACCAGCGAGCTGCGGTTGCGTGACCTCAGCGACTTCGACCGGCTCAGGCACGATCTCGTCAAGGCTGACCATCTCGGCGGCTTCTTCTCCGATGTCGTCGGTGATCTCGTCGATCACGTCGTTCGGTGCACCCGTGACTTGGGCCTGAGCCTCGCGATCGGCGCCACCACCGCGACGACGACGGCGACGGCGCGAACGGCCCTCACCGGCACCCTCGGCACCTGTCTGGTCGGCGGCGACCACCTCGCCACGCTCTTCGCGCGGCGGACGCGCCTCGGCGGGGCGTTCCTCGCGAGACGGACGACCGTCGCGGCCACGACTCTCACCATTACGGCCCTCGCTACGGGCTTCGCTGTTGTTGCGACCCTCGCTGCGGTCGGGACGGACCTGACCACCGCGCTCGCCACGCTCACCGCGCGTTTCGGCCGGGCGCTGTTCGCGGCCGTCGCCACCGCGTGCTTCGCCGCCCTCACCACGACCGCGACCGCGTCCACCACGGCCACGTCCGCCGCGTTCCCCACGGCCGCCCTCGCGCTCGCCACGCTCTGCAGGTTGAGCGCGCGCCGGCACGGCTGCCGTAACAGGCGCCGGCGTTGGTGCGGCCGGCTTCGGTGCCAGCCAGCCGAACAGGCGGCTAAGGATGCCACCGGAGGGCGCCGGCGCCGCTGCGGGTGCTGCAGCAGCGACCGGTGCCGGTTCTGGCGCCGCCACCACCGGCGCGGGTTGCGCCGGCGTGATGCCTTTGACGGCGGCCTCCTGACGCACAGGTTCGCGGTCCTTGCCTTTGCCCTTGCCGGACTCCTCTTCTTCCTTGGGCTCGACGGCCATCTGGTAGCTGGCGATGGTCTGGTCGGCGTCGCGCAGGTCGTCGTGGCGCAAGCGCTTGACCTCGTAGTTCGGCGTCTCCAGGTGCGTGTTGGGGATGACGATCACGTTGACCTTGAGGCGCGCCTCCATGCCCCAGATGTCGGTGCGCTTCTCGTTGAGGAGGAAGGTCGCGACATCGACCGGCACCTGCACATGCACGGCGGCGGTGTTCTCCTTCATCGACTCTTCCTGGATGATGCGCAGCACATGCAGCGCGGTCGACTCGGTGTCGCGCACGAAACCGGTGCCGTGGCAACGCGGGCACGGGATGTGGCTGCCTTCAGACAAGGCCGGACGCAGGCGCTGACGCGACAGCTCGAGCATGCCGAAGCGCGAGATCTTGCCCATCTGCACGCGCGCGCGATCGAAG
>DALYGT010000367.1:0-1594 GCA_031971375.1 Burkholderiales bacterium
TCAGGACTTGATGCATCACGTGTCGCCGCACTGGCGACACGCCTCGCAGACGCCAAACAGACAGCGCGAGCAGGCACAGCCTGACCCGGTCGACGCCGCGGCGCAAGCCGCTGACGGCCAACCTGCCAGCTCAGCCTTTGGGCGCGGCCACGCTGATCTCGAAACGCTCGACGAGTTCAGCAAGGCGTGTCGCAACCTGACGCAAACCATCGCTGGAAGCGGCGATCTGCCGTGCACCATCGGCCGAATCACCCGCCGCCGCACGCACACGACCGATGGCCGTGGCCACGTCAGCGACAATCGTACTCTGCACCCCGGATGCGGCAACGATCATGCGGTTCATGTCGTTGATCGTCGCCACTGCGCCCACGATGCGCGACAAGGACTCGCCGGCGCCAGAGGCATGCTCGACGCTCTCCTGCGTTCGCAACTGGCCGGCCGTCATCACCTCGGCGGCATTGCTCGACACCGCCTGCAGGCGCTCGATCATCGCCTGGATCTCCTGCGTCGACTGCTGGGTGCGCGAAGCCAGGGTGCGCACTTCGTCGGCCACCACTGCGAAACCGCGGCCGTGATCGCCGGCACGAGCCGCTTCGATGGCCGCGTTGAGCGCCAGCAGGTTGGTCTGCTCGGCGATGCTCTTGATGACGTCGACCACACGGCCGATCTGCTCGCTGTCCTGGCGCAGACCGTCGATCACCTCGGCGGTACGCCGTACTTCGGTAGCGAGCATGTCGATCGCCTCGATGGCCTGCAGCACCACGGCCTTGCTGGCATCGGCTTCGCGATTGGCCTCTGCCGCCGCCTCCGCCGCCGCTTGCGCGTGGCCGGTCACCTCCGTCATCTGGACGCTCATCAGTTCGATCGACTGCGCCATGCTGTTGGTGTCCTCATACTGGCGCGACACATTGGAGCCACCGCGGTCGGTCACCTCGGCCAGTTCGGTCGCCGACGTGGTGAGCGAGATCGCGGTCGAGCGGATGTCTTGCACGATGCCCGAGACCGAGCGGCGTACCTGGTCGATCTCGTAGGCCATCCAGGAGAACTCGTCCCGGCCGGACAAGGCGAGTTTGCGATCGAACTTGCCGCCGGCCATCTCATGAAGCGCGTTGGCGATACGGTTGGCGCGCTCGCCGGAAGAGCGGCCGAGGAGCGTGGCAAAGCTCAGCGACACCACAAGGCCGACCACGAACAGCACAACGGTGGTCATCTCCAAAGACTCGTCGCCGCTCAGCAGCACCGCAGCCAACAACATGCCCGCCATCGGAACCACAGACACCGCAGCAATGAGCTGCATCTGCACCTTGAGACTCAGGTTCTCGAACATCTCTTCTCCAAAGATACGGGCGCCCGAGCGCGATTGCGGATTCTATCGGCAAGAACACCAGTATCTTGAGCCCGAGCTTCTTGCGGCCGATGCCCTCCAGTATCATCCGGCGATGAGTGATTCGCGCCTGCCCATCCTGTTGCTGACGGGTTTCCTCGGCGTCGGCAAGACGACCTGGCTCAACCGCCTGCTGCGCGAACCGGGCTACGCCAACACCGCTGTCGTGATCAACGAACTGGGCGCGGTCGGCATCGACCACCAGCTGGT
>DALYGT010000368.1:0-1592 GCA_031971375.1 Burkholderiales bacterium
CGAGCAAGCAGCCGTATTACCTGGCGCGGGTGTCGATCACGCCAGAAGGCGTCAAGACCCTCGGCAAACGGCAGATGCAGGCCGGGATGCTGGCCGAGGTGGTGATCAAGACCGGTGAGCGCAGCCTGCTCACCTACCTGCTGCACCCGCTGACCAAGCGCATCGCCGCTTCGATGAAGGAGGAGTGACCATGTCGCTGCCCCGTCCCACGCGTCTGGCCGCGCTGCTGGCCATCGCTTTTGCCACCCACGCGGCGCCCGGGCATGCCATCGACCTGCTCGACAGCTACCGTCTGGCCACCCAGAGCGACGGCCAGCTCAAGGCTGCCCGCGCCCGCGCCGAGGCTGGCCGCGAGGCGCTGCCGCAAGCGATCGGCCAGTTGCTGCCCAACGTCTCGGCGTCGTATTCGCGGGGCGACATCGAGCAGGATCAGAAGCGCGGCAAGGTCACATTGCCCACGGTCGATTATGTCAACGAAGCCAAGACCATCACCCTCAGCCAGCCGATCTACCGGCAGTACCAGTTCTCGCAGGTCGGCGAGGCGCGAGCCAAGGTGCGTGGCGCCGATGCTCAGCTCACGCTCGACACGCAGGACATGGGCACGCGTGTGGTCACAGCCTATTTTGATGCGCTGTTCCAGCGCGACCGTCTGAGCTTCATCCAGGCACAACAGGCCTCGGTCGGTGCGCAACTGGCCAGCGCCAAGCTGGCTTTTGCGGCCGGCACCGGCACCCGCACCGACATCGACGAGGCGCAGGCCAAGCTCGACGTGCTGGTCGCCGACGAGATCCAGGCGCGGCAGGCGATCGAGGCCAGCGACCAGCAGCTCGCCATCTTCATCGGTCAGCCGGTGGAGGGCGTCACCCGCATCCACACCGAGCGCCTCGAGATGGCGGCCTTTGAGCCGGGCGACCTGCAGACCTGGCTCGAGCGCGCCGGCGAGAGCTCGCCCGAGGTGCGCGTGCAGCGCAGCCGTGTCGACCAGACGCAGGCCGAGATCGGCATGGCCAAGGCCGGCCACCATCCGACCGTCGATGCGGTGGCCCGCTACAGCAATACGCTGAGCGAATCGCCGGTGGTGGTCGGCAACGAGTACACGACCCGCTACATCGGCGTGCAGGTCAACATCCCGATCTTTGCCGGCTTTCAGGTCAACAGCCAGGTGCGCGAAGCGGTGGCGACCAACATGGCGGCGCGCGAGCAGCTCCAGTTCACGCTCAACGATGTGCAGTTGCGCGTCCGCCGCGAGTATCACAACGTGCGTGAGGGCCTGACCCGGGTCCGCGCGCTGGAGACGGCGGTGCGCTCGGCAGAGCAGGTGGTGCTGTCCAACCGCAAGGGCGTGGAGGCGGGCACGCGTACCACGCTCGACGTTCTCAACGTCGAGCAGCAGCGCTACAACACTCAAGTCGAGCTGGCCCGCGCCCGATATAACCTGTTGGTGTCCTGGAGTCGCCTCACCGGGCTGGCGGGGTCGCTCGACGAGACCGAGGTCACCCGGCTCAACACGGTGCTGCAGGCGGCTGCCCGTTAACCGCACCACCCCCACCCGCAGAGGGACGACATGGCGACTCTAGACTACGATAACAACC
>DALYGT010000369.1:0-1587 GCA_031971375.1 Burkholderiales bacterium
GCGAGATCGCCGACGGGCACAGCGGTGTCAGCCAGTCCCTGCTCGAGGGCGCGCCGGTGTTGGCCACGGCGCCAGCGAGCACCTTTAGCCGCGCCATCCGCCGCTGGGCGGCCGACCTGACTGGCGTTCAACCTCAAGAGGAGTCCTTGTGGAACAGCTTCAAGCAACTCTGGCGCGCGGCCTGAGCGTCTGGGATTACGGCCCATTGATGGGCGCAGGCGCCGGTGTGCATGCGGCGATGCCCGGGGCGCCCGACGAGGACGCTGCTCACGCGGGGATCCGGCGCGCGCACGACGACGCCTTCTACGCGGTCAAGACCCGTCTGCACCAGAAGCTGCTCGGCCGCATCGACCTTGCCGCCGCCGAGAACCTGCCGCCGGACCAGTTGCGCGAGCAGCTCGCCGCGCTGCTGGGCCGCCTCATCGAGGAGGAATCGCTACCGGTCAACGGCAGCGAGCGGCGCCAGCTCATCGCCGAGCTGCAGAACGAGATCCTCGGCCTCGGTCCGCTGGAGCCCCTGCTGGCAGACCCTGAGGTCAGCGAGATCATGGTCAATGGCGCGGGTCGTGTGTACGTGGAACGCGCCGGCCGCATCGAACTGACCCCGGTCCGCTTCAACGACGACGACCACGTGCGCAAGATCATCGACCGTATCGTCTCGCGCATCGGCCGGCGCATCGACGAGGCGAGCCCGATGGCTGACGCGCGCCTTCCCGACGGCTCGCGCGTCAATGCCGTCATCCCACCCATCGCGCTGGATGGCCCCGCACTGTCGATCCGCCGCTTCGCGGTGACCCCGCTGCGCATGGATGACCTTGTCGGCTTCCGCACGCTGACACCGGAGATGGCCGAGTTCCTGGCGGGCTTGGTGCGGGCGAAGGTCAATATCGTCATCTCCGGCGGCACCGGCTCCGGCAAGACCACGCTGCTCAACATCCTCTCTGGCTTCATTCCGGCCCGCGAGCGCATCCTCACCATCGAGGACACCGCCGAGCTGCAGATGCAGCAGCCGCACGTGGTGCGCATGGAGACGCGGCCGGCCAACATCGAGGGCCGAGGCGAGATCTCGATGCGCGCGCTGGTGCGCAATAGCCTGCGCATGCGGCCGGACCGGATCGTTTTGGGCGAGGTCCGCGGCGCCGAGGTGGTCGACATGCTGCAGGCCATGAACACCGGCCATGAGGGCTCGCTCACCACCATCCACGCCAACTCCGCGCGCGAGGCGCTGCTGCGGCTGGAGAACCTGATCGGCATCGCCGGCGGCAGCCTGCCGCCGCGCGCCATGCGGCAGCAGATCAGCGCTGCGATCCAGGTGGTGATCCAGACCGCGCGGCTGGCCGATGGCACACGCAAGGTCACCAGCCTGCACGAGATCACCGGCATGGAGGGCGACGTCATCTCCAGCCACGAGATCTTTGCCTTCGAGCAGACAGGCATCAGCGCCGAGGGCCGGGTCGAGGGGCAGTTCCGCGCCACCGGTGTGCGGCCGCTGCTGGCGGACCGCTTGGCGCGGTTCGGCATCGCGCTGCGCGAAGGTCTGTTCGACCCGCAGCGCTTTGACGCTGACCGCATCGAACAAGCTCGGCC
>DALYGT010000370.1:0-1585 GCA_031971375.1 Burkholderiales bacterium
GCGCTTGGCCCAGGTCGCCGCGTCCGACATTGTCTTGTCGCCTATCGTCCTCGGCGAACTCGAATGCGGCGTGCGCAAGAGCGCGTACCAAGAGGCGAACCAGCGGCGCCTCGCTTCGACGGTGGTGCGCCTTGAGCTGGTACCGCTGGACGCCGAGGCGGCCCGCCATTATGGCGAGGTCAGAGCGGCACTCGAATCGTCGGGCACGCCGATCGGCGCCAACGACCTGTGGATTGCCGCGCAGGCGCTCGCGCTCGGGGCGACCCTCGTGTCGGACAACGTGGCCGAGTTCTCGCGCGTTGCCGACCTCCGGCTCGAGAACTGGTTGCGGGCAGCCTGAGCCGGCTAGAACCCCGCCTCGATCCCAACCGCCGCCAGCACCTGCCGAAACTCGGCCTGGATGCGCGCCAGCGCCTCGGCATTGTCGGCCTCGAAGCGCAGCACCAGCACCGGCGTGGTGTTGGAGCCGCGGACCAGCCCGAAGCCGTCGGCATACTCGACGCGCAGGCCGTCGAGCGTGATGACCTCGCGCGCGGTCGGGAAGCTCGCCTCGCGCTGCAGCTGGGCGATCAGCACATGGTGGTCGCGGCCCTCGACCCTGATCTGCATCTCCGGCGTGTTGACCGAGTCCGGCAGCGCGTCGAACACCGCGTCGATGTCATCCACCTGCGACAGGATCTCGAGCAGACGCGCGCCGGCGTAGAGCCCGTCGTCGAAGCCGTACCAGCGTTCCTTGAAGAACATGTGGCCGGACATCTCGCCGGCCAGCAGCGCGCCGGTCTCGCGCATCTTGGCCTTGATCAGCGAGTGGCCGGTCTTCCACAGTGTCGGTCGACCGCCATGTTGTCTAATCCACTCAAACAGATGACGCGTGCATTTCACGTCGAATATGATCTCGGCGCCCGGGTTGCGCGCCAAAACATCAGCCGCGAACAGCATCAGCTGCCGGTCGGGAAAGATGATCTTGCCGCCGCGTGTGACCACGCCGAGGCGGTCGCCGTCGCCGTCGAAGGCGAGACCGATGTCGGCCTTGCCACGCGCCAGCTCGGCGATCAGGTCTTCGAGGTTGTGCAGGTCCGAGGGGTCCGGGTGGTGGTTGGGGAAGGTCCCGTCCACCTCGCAGAAGAGCTCGGTCACCTCGCAACCCAGTCGCCGGAACAGTTCGGGTGCGGTGGCGCCGGGCGAGCCATTGCCGCAGTCGACCACCACCCGCAGCGGCCGCGCCAGCTTGATGTCGCCGGTGATGCGCTCGAGGTAGGCGACCCGCACTGCAGCAGTGGCGTACTGGCCGGGAGCGGCCGGTGCCGGGCCGAAGTCGTCGGCCTCGATGCGCCGGCGCAAGTCCTGGATCGCATCGCCCGCGAGCGTCTCGCCGGCCAGAACCATCTTGAGCCCGTTGTATTGAGGCGGGTTGTGGCTGCCGGTGACCATCACGCCGCCACCGAGTTGCAGGTGATACACAGCGAAGTAGAGCATCGGCGTGGCACAGACGCCGATGTCGGTGACGTCGACGCCGGCCGCTTGCAGACCTTCGGCCAGTGCTGCGGAGAGCGCGGGGCCCGACAGGCGCCCGTCGCGGCCGATC
>DALYGT010000371.1:0-1582 GCA_031971375.1 Burkholderiales bacterium
GGCCGATGCCGGCGGTACGCGCGATGACGCTCATGCCGGAGGGGATCTCGAGTTGCGCGATGAGGTCACGCAGCTCGTTGCGGTCCTCGCCCTCGATGCGGCGGCTGACACCGCCGCCGCGCGGGTTGTTCGGCATCAGAACCAGGTAGCGGCCAGCGAGGCTGAGGTAGGTGGTCAGCGCCGCGCCCTTGTTGCCGCGCTCGTCCTTGTCGACCTGAACGATGAGCTCGAGGCCCTCCTTGATCCAGTCGGCGGTGCGGCCCTTGACCGGCTCGGCGTCGCTGGCGAGGCCGGACTTGGTGATCTCCTTGAACGGCAGGAAGCCGTGGCGATCGGTGCCGTAATCGACAAACGCCGCCTCGAGACTGGGCTCGACGCGGGTGATCTTGGCCTTGTAGATGTTGGACTTCCGCTGTTCGCGGCCGGCCGTCTCGATGTCGAGGTCGATCAGCTTCTGACCATCGACGATGGCGACGCGCAGCTCTTCGGCCTGCGTCGCATTGAACAACATGCGCTTCATTTGATTCTCCCGCGCGCTCGAGCGGGATGCGGCGTCAGATCAAGGGCGGACGGACGTGGCCGCACGCGACCGGCCTCGGGCTAGCGAGGGGCGGTGCGGCGGGTGTTCCCGGAATCTGCCTGTTGGTCAAAACGACACTCAATGCCTGGGGTGGCGCGGTGGCAGGAACGCCGACCGGCGGATGACCCGGAGGCGGCCAGAGGGCCGTTCTCGCTCGCGGGCAGAGGCTGCAGGAGGGGGTCGGGGACTGCTGGAGCCCTCGCCGACCGGCGACTGCAGCGCAACATGCGCCTGTGTTCCGGCTCGACGCGCCGCCCGAAAACCTTGTCGGTCTCGAGCACGCAATCTTGGGTAGACTCGTTGCTTGTCTGCAAAACGCAGCTGGTGAACGACATTAACCAGGGAAATCGTCCGCGCCGGACCCAACCAGCGGGAGCCTCGAGTATACGGACTGGCGCCGCAGCACGCAAAAGCGCTTTGCGGCAAATCGCAGTGGCCACGGTCGAATCACCCGCGACCCCGGCAGCCGCCTCGCCGGCCGCACCCGGCGGCGCGGCGGTGACCTTTGCCACCATCGACGAGGGCAGCGACGGCCAGCGCATCGACAACTTCCTCGCCCGCATCCTCAAGGGCGTGCCGCGCAGCCACATCTACCGCATCCTGCGCAGCGGCGAGGTGCGCGTCGACGGCGGTCGCGCAAAGCCGGAGCAAAAGCTCGCTGCAGGGCAGACGGTGCGGGTGCCGCCGGTGCGCGTGGCGCAGCGCGAAGACGCCTCCCCTGCCCGACCGCGTGATTTCCCGGTGCTCTACGAGGACGCGCAGCTGCTGATCGTCGACAAGCCGGCCGGTGTGGCAGTGCATGGTGGCAGCGGCATCAGCCACGGTCTGATCGAGCAGGTGCGCGCGGCGCGGCCGGAGTTGCGTGACATCGAACTGGTGCACCGACTGGACAGGGAGACCTCCGGCGTGCTGCTGCTGGCCAAGAAGCGCTCGGCGCTGCGCCGCCTCCACGACGAGCTGCGCGACGGTGCCACCGACAAGCACTACCTGGCTCTGGTCGAC
>DALYGT010000372.1:0-1579 GCA_031971375.1 Burkholderiales bacterium
CGAACAAGGGCCTGATGTACAACCTGACCTTCGAGGGCTCGAAGATCAGCCGCGTGGAGAAGTAGCCTACCCGACCATCCCGTTGTGCCGCAGCAGCGGCTCCAGACTCGGTTCGCGGCCACGGAAGGCCTTGAACGACTCGATCGCCGGGCGTGAGCCGCCGACCGCCAGGATCTCGCGCCAGAAGCGCTGGCCGACCTCGGCGTTGAGCCCACCGGCCTCCTCAAAAGCTGCGTAGGCGTCGGCCGACAGCACCTCGGCCCACTTGTAGCTGTAGTAGCCGGCCGCGTAGCCGCCTGCAAAGATGTGGCTGAAGTTGTTGGGGAAGCGGTTGAACTCGGGCGGGTGCACCACCGCCACCTCGGCGCGGACCTCGCGCAGGATGTCCATCGCGCTGCGGCCCGGCGCCTCGCCGTGCAGCTGCATGTCGAACAGCGAGAACTCGATCTGGCGCAGGGTCATCATGCCGCTCTGGAAGTTCTTGGCGGCGACCATCTTGTCGTAGAGCGTGCGCGGCAGCGGTTCGCCGGTCTCCACGTGCGCGGTCATGCCAGCGAGCACGCCCCACTCCCAGCAGAAGTTCTCCATGAACTGGCTCGGCAGCTCGACCGCGTCCCACTCGACGCCGTGGATGCCGGACACGCCCAAGTCCTCGATCTGCGTCAGCAGGTGATGCAGGCCATGGCCGAACTCGTGGAACAGGGTGATGACCTCGTCGTGCGTGAACAGCGCCGGCTTGCCGTCGACCGGCCCGGAGAAGTTGCAGGTGAGGTAGGTCACCGGCGTCTGGATGCCGGGGCCGGCGCGACGCCGTGAGATGGCGTCATCCATCCAGGCACCGCCACGCTTGCTCTGGCGTGCGTAGAGGTCGAGGTAGAACTGGCCGACCAGCGTGCCGTCGCGGTCGGTGAGTTTGTAAAAGCCCACATCCTCGTGCCACACGGGTGCGGTGTCCGGCATCACAAACAGCCCGTAGAGCCCCTCGATCACGCCAAACAAACCCTCGAGCACCTTGTGCTCGGGGAAGTACTGCTTCACCTCCTGATCGGAGAACGCGTATCGCGCCACGCGCAGCTTCTCGGCGGCGTAGGCCACGTCCCAGGCCTCGATGGCGTCGATGCCGAGCGAGGCCGCGGCGAATTCCCGCAGCTCGGCCATGTCGCGCTCGCCGTAGGGCTTGGCGCGCGCGGCGAGGTCGCGGAGGAAGCCCGTGACCTGTGCCGGCGACTCGGCCATCTTGGGCTCGAGCGAGACCTCGGCGTACGTGGAGAAGCCGAGCAGCTGCGCCTCTTCGTGGCGCAGCTCGACGATGCGGCGGATGAGGTCGGTGTTGTCCCACTCGGGCTTGCCGAACTCGCTGGCGCGGGTGGCATAGGCGCGGTAGATGGTGGCGCGCAGCTCGCGGTTGTCGGCGTACTGCATCACCGGCAGATAGCTCGGTGCGTGCAGCGTGATCTTGTAGCCGGGCTTGCCGTCGCGCTCGGCAGCCGCGCGGGCGGCGCTGATCACATCGTCGGGCAGGCCGCCGAGTTGACCCACATCCTCGGTGAACCAGCCGAAGTCGTTGGTGGCGTCGAGC
>DALYGT010000373.1:0-1572 GCA_031971375.1 Burkholderiales bacterium
GGCGAGGTTGCGCGAATGCAGCAGCTTCTTCAGCGCGTGGAACACCTCCGAGCCGCAGCGCAGCGCGTCGCGGAAGGTCGGCGCGCCGAGCGGCACGATCATGAACTCCTGCAGGTCGAGGCTGTTGTCGGCGTGGGCGCCGCCATTGATGACGTTCATCAGCGGCACCGGCAGGGTGATGCCACCCATCCCGCCCAGATAGCGGTATAGCGGCAGTCCGGCCTCGGCCGCAGCGGCCTTGGCCACCGCCATGGAGACGGCCAGGATGGCGTTGGCACCGAGGCGGCCCTTGTTGTCGGTGCCGTCGAGCTCGATCAGGGTGCGGTCTATGAAGGCCTGCTCGGAGGCATCGAGGCCGATGATGGCCTCGCAGATCTCTGTGTTCACCGCCTCGACCGCACGCAACACGCCCTTGCCGCCGTATCGCGCTTTGTCGCCATCGCGCAGCTCGAGCGCCTCCTTGGTGCCGGTCGAGGCGCCCGAGGGCACCGCGGCGCGACCCATCTCGCCCGACTCGAGCAGCACGTCGGCCTCGACGGTGGGGAAGCCGCGGGAGTCCAGCACTTCTCGTGCGATCACGTCAACAATAGAACTCATCTGAACTTGCTCTCTCAGGATATTGATTATTCTGTTTAAACGACCGACAAAAAGCCTCAGGCGGCCAGCTGCCCCTTGCCCGCGCCGTTGCGGCGAGCCAGCGCAGCCTTCACATAGGCGATGAACAAGGGGTGTCCGGTGCGCGGGTTGCTGGTGAACTCGGGGTGGAACTGGCAGCCGACGAACCACGGGTGACCCGGCAACTCGACCATCTCGCACAACTCGGTGCCGGGCGCGCGACCGGAGACGCGCAGACCTTTGGCCTCGAGTTGCGCCAAAAGGGTGTTGTTGACCTCGTAGCGGTGGCGGTGGCGCTCGGTGATCTGCGCAGCGCCGTAGATGCTGCGGGCCAGCGTCTTGTCGATGAGGTGGCAGACCTGGCCACCCAAGCGCATGGTCCCGCCGAGGTCGGAGGACTCGTCACGACGCTCCACCCTGCCCTCGCGGTCAAGCCACTCGGTGATCAGGCCGATGACTGGAAATGGCGTCTGCGGGTCGAACTCGGTGCTGTGCGCGCCGGCCATGCCGGCGACATCACGTGCGAACTCGACCACCGCGAGTTGCATGCCGAGGCAGATGCCGAGGTACGGCACGCCGTTCTCGCGAGCAAAGCGGATGGCGGCAATCTTGCCCTCGGTGCCGCGCTTGCCGAAGCCGCCCGGCACCAGGATGGCGTCGATCGCCTCGAGCACGCCGGTGCCCTCGCGCTCGATCTCCTCGGAGTCGATGTAGTGGATCTGCACCCTTGAACGGGTGTGCATGCCGGCGTGGTTGAGCGCCTCGATCAGCGACTTGTAGCTCTCGGTGAGGTCGACGTATTTGCCGACAAACGCGACGTCGACGACCTGCTCGGGATGTTCGAGGGCATGCACCAGACCCTTCCACACCGAGAGATCGGCCGCGCGGGCGAGGATGTCGAGTTTGTGGCAGACGATCTCGTCGAGCATCTGGTCGTGCAGCATGCTGGGAATCCGG
>DALYGT010000374.1:0-1569 GCA_031971375.1 Burkholderiales bacterium
CATCGCCATGCTGCCGCTGCCGGAGTCGGGCAGCATCCCGGTGCTGGTGGGGCGTTCGCAGATCGTCAAGCTGCCAAACCCAGCCTCGCGCGTCGCGGTGAGTGACCCGCGCATCGCCGACTATGTGATGGTCGCGCCCAACCAGCTTTACGTGTACGGCAAGGCGGTGGGCGCCACCAACCTGCTCATCTGGAACAAGGACGAGGACTTGCGCAAGGTCGACGTCACCGTCGACGTGGACCTTGCACCGCTGCGCAAGACCTACGCCGATCTCCTGCCCAAAGAGACCGACATCCGCGTCAACTCGGTCGGTGGTGCGCTGGTGCTCAGCGGCAGCGTGTCGGATGTCATCGTTGCCGAACACGCCATCAACTTTGCCGAGGCGTTCTCGCGCAACCTGCAAAAGACCCTCTCCGGGGCTGGCTCCGAAGGCGGAACGGGCGCTGGGGTGGCAAGCTCGGTCAAGGTCATCAACACCCTGCGTATCCGCGACCCGCAACAGGTGATGCTCGAGGTGCGCATCGCCGAGGTGTCGAAGAACCTTCTGAAGTCGATCGGCGCCGGCATCGACGGCGGCGGTAAAGCTGGCGACCTCGGCTGGAACTTGGCCTCTGGCTTCCTTGACCCCAAATCGGTCCTCGCGGCGCTGCTGTTCCGCGGCAAGGGCGTCGAGGTCAGCGCCAGCAAGGACAACGGCGTGTTCCGCATCCTCGCCGAGCCGACCATCGTCGCCGTCAGCGGCGAGGAAGCATCGTTTCTTGCGGGTGGGCGGCTGCTCTTGCCGGTGAATCAGGGTTCCGGCACCGGCGCGTCGTCGGCCGTGACCCTGCAGGAGCGCGATTTCGGTGTCGGCCTCAAGTTCAAACCTGTGGTGCTCGACGACGGACGGATCAGCCTGCGCGTCTCGCCCGAGGTGACCGAACTCGGCACGACTGCCTTGCAAGTTTCCGGCGCCAATGGCTCGACCACCTCTGCGATCCCGTCCTTTACCCTGCGTCGTGTGTCGACGGCGGTTCAGATGAAGGATGGGCAGAGCCTGATCATCGCCGGTCTGCTCAAGAACAACCTCAAGGACTCGGTCAAGTCGGTGCCGGGGCTCAGCGATGTGCCCATCCTTGGCGCGCTGTTCCGCAGCTCGAGTTATCAGGCCGACCTGACGGAACTCGTGGTCGTTGTCACGCCACGCCTGGTGTGCGCGACCGACGGCCCGCCGCCGCTCCCGACCGACCGCTTTGCCGCGCCGACCGAGCGCGAGCTGTTCGGCGAGGGCAAGATCGAACAGACGGTGGGCAACCCATGAGGCGCCCTGCAAGCTGGCCCGCACTCAGCTTTGCACTTGCGCTCGGCGTGACGGCCTGCGCTGACCAGCAGATCGGCAAGCCGCCGCCAGGTTTCGGTGACGCTTACAAGGCATCCCTCGAGGCGCAGGCCATCAAGGGCAAGGCCGGCAGCGACCTTCGCCCGACCGCCCGAGAGCTCGGCGGGGCGACTGAAGCGGTCCGTGGCACCAACGCACAGGAATCCATGACGGCCCCGAGCACCTCTGGGGGTGGTTCCGGCGGACGGTGA
>DALYGT010000375.1:0-1569 GCA_031971375.1 Burkholderiales bacterium
CGGCGGACTCGTCGGCGCGAGCCTCGCGTTGGCGCTGGCACCGACGGGCTTGCGCGTTGCCCTCATCGAAGGGGTTGCCCCCGACGCGCAGTCGCAGCCGAGTTTTGACGATCGCACCACCGCGCTCGGCAACGGCACACGTCGCACCTTTGAAGCGCTCGGCCTCTGGTCGCAGGTGCTGCCGCAGGCCGCGCCCATTCGCCACATCCACGTTTCGGATGCGGGCCGTTTCGGTTTCGCGCGCCTTGCGGCGGAGGAACATGGCCTCGAGGCCTTCGGCTACGTGGTGACCAACCGACGGCTGGGCGCGGCGCTGCACGCGGCGCTCGGTGCACACGCGACCCTCGAGCTGCGCATGCCCGCGCAGTGCACCTCGCTGGTCGCCACGGACGAGGCCGTTACCGTGACCACTTTGCCCACGGCCACGCCCTTGCAGGCGCGGCTCGTCGTCGCCGCCGACGGAGCGCAGTCGCAGGTGCGCGCTGCCGCAGGCATTGCGGCTGGCCTCGAAGATTATCGACAGGTCGCCATCGTCGCTCATGTCCGTGCCTCGCGCGCCGCCGATGGCACGGCCTATGAACGCTTCACGCCCACTGGGCCCTTTGCGGTGCTGCCGCTGCACGATGGCGCGTACGGCGTCGTATGGACGCTCGAGCCGCTGCAGGCCGAGCGTGTGCTCGCCCTGTCGGACAAAGAATACTTGTTGGCCTTGCAGCAGGCCTTCGGCTGGCGCGCCGGCCGCTTGCAGCAGGTGGGCCGACGCAGCGCGTATCCGCTCAAGCTGACCCGTGCCGACCGGCTCACGGGGCAACGCGTGGTGCTGATCGGCAACGCTGCGCAGGGTCTGCACCCGGTGGCCGGGCAGGGCTTCAATCTGGGATTGCGTGATGCAGCGACGCTCGCCGAGGTGATCGGCGAGGCGGTCGCGCGCGCGGGCGTGCAGGCGGATGTCGGCGCGCCGGCGGTGCTTGCCGAATTCGCCGCGCGTCGCCGCGCCGATCGCGACGGGGTGACGCGCTTCACCGACGGACTGGTCAAACTTTTCGGTGACACGCGCGCGGGCGTGCCGCTGCTGCGCGACCTCGGGCTGTTGTTGTTTGATCTGTCGCCGACCGCGAAGCAGGCGCTGTCGCGGCTCAGTTGGGGTTTTGCCGGCCGAATGCCGCGGCTCAGCCGCGGTCTCGGAGTCATGACGCGATGAGTGCGCGGCGATGACCGAAGCGGCGATGACCAAAGCGGCGACGAACGAAGCGGCGACGCACCCCATCGATGTGCTCATCGTCGGCGCCGGCATTTCGGGCGTCGGCGGCGCCTACCATCTCCAGACCCAGTGTCCCGACAAGTCCTTCGTCGTGCTCGAGGGCCTGGAAAACTTCGGCGGCACCTGGCGCATGCACACCTATCCCGGCGTGCGGTCCGACAGCGACCTCTACACCTTCGGCTACCGGTTCAAACCATGGGTGGGGCCGCCCATCGCCACCGCGGCGGAGATCCTCAAATACATGGGCGAGGTGATCGAGGAGAACCATCTCGGCCGTCACATCCGCTATCGCCACCACATTGAAGCCG
>DALYGT010000376.1:0-1558 GCA_031971375.1 Burkholderiales bacterium
GTCGATGCCCTTGAGGACGATCTCGGTCTGCGTCGGTGTCTCGACCTTAATGCCGGCGGGCATCTTGTGCTCAACCGGGTGCGAGAAGCCCAGCGACAGATTGACCTTGTCGCCCTGAGCCTGCGCCCGATAACCCACGCCCACGAGGTTCAGCTTGCGCTCGAAACCCTTGCTGACACCCAACACCATGTTGGCAAGCAGTGCACGCAGTGTGCCGCTCATGGCGTTGGCGCGGATGCTCTCCTCGACCGTCTTGACCTGCAGATGACCATCGGCCTGCTCGACCGCGACCCAAGCCGGGTGCGTCTGCACCAGCTGGCCAAGCGGCCCCTTGACCGAGATCGACCCTGCACCGATCTGCACCTCGACGCCAGACGGCACTGCGACGGGGGACTTGCCGATACGTGACATGACTCCCTCCTCAGGCGACCAAGCACAGGACTTCGCCACCGACGCCAAGGCTGCGAGCCTTGCGGTCAGTGACGACGCCCTTGGGCGTAGAAACGATAGCGATACCCAGACCGTTCATCACGCGCGGGATGTCACGGCTCTGGCGATAGATGCGAAGACCGGGGCGGCTGACGCGCTCGAGTCGGTCAATGACCGGCCGGCCCACGTAATACTTGAGGGCGATGCTCAGCGTCGCCTTTCCGGCGTCATTGCGCACAGAAAAGTCCTCGACGTAACCCTCGTCCTTCAACACCTGGGCGATGGCTACCTTCAACTTCGACGACGGCATCTCGACAACCGCCTTTTCTGCCGACTGACCGTTGCGGATGCGGGTCAGCATGTCGGCGATCGGATCACTCATGCTCATTGTTCACGCCCCCCTTACCAGCTGGCCTTGACGAGACCCGG
Organism: Burkholderiales bacterium; assembly: GCA_031971375.1. GTDB lineage: Bacteria > Pseudomonadota > Gammaproteobacteria > Burkholderiales > UBA3065 > UBA3065. The sequence continues at coordinate 859 of DALYGT010000376.1, forward strand.
GACACCGCCTTGCATGGCGATCTCACGGAGCTTGTTGCGGCCGAGGCCGAACTTGCTGTAGACGCCACGCGGGCGGCCGGTGATCTGACAACGGTTGCGCAGACGCGCCTTGCTGCTGTCGCGCGGCAGACGTTGCAGTTTGAGACGCGCTTCGAAACGCTCCTCTTCGGACTTCGACTGGTCGTCGATGATCGCCTGGAGGGCAGCGCGCTTGGCAGCGAACTGCTGAACCGTCTTGCGGCGCTTGTTCTCGCGATTGATGAGAGCCAACTTAGCCATTGCTGTGCCTCAGTTCTTGAACGGGAAGCGGAACGCAGCCAGCAGGGCGCGCGCCTCATCGTCGGTCTTGGCGGTGGTGGTGATGGTGATGTTCATGCCCCGCAATGCGTCGACCTTGTCGTACTCGATCTCGGGGAAGATGATCTGTTCCTTCACACCCATGTTGTAGTTGCCGCGGCCATCAAAACCCTTGCCAGACACGCCGCGGAAGTCACGGACGCGCGGCAGTGCGATGGTGATAAGGCGGTCGAGGAACTCATACATGTGGCGCTTGCGCAACGTCACCTTGCAGCCGACCGGGTAACCCTCGCGAATCTTGAAGCCGGCGATCGACTTGCGGGCCAGCGTCACGACCGGCTTCTGGCCAGCGATCTTCTGCATGTCACCAACCGCGTGCTCCATGACCTTTTTGTCGGCCACG
>DALYGT010000377.1:0-1555 GCA_031971375.1 Burkholderiales bacterium
TCGGCACCGACAAGGCCGACCCGGCGCAGAACGCGCACACGCTGCGCACGCGGCCCTGGGCGGTGCGCGTGGAGGGCGAGTGCGCCAAGCCGGCGACCTTTGCCATCGAGGACATCCTCAAGCTGGCGCCACTCGAGGAGCGCGTCTACCGGCTGCGCTGTGTTGAGGCGTGGTCGATGGTCATCCCCTGGGTCGGGTACTCGCTCTCCGAGTTGCTCAAGAAGGTCGAGCCCAACGGCAACGCCAAGTTCGTCGAGTTCGCCACCCTGGCCGACCCGGAGACCATGCCCGGGGTGCGCGGGCGCGTGCTGCAGTGGCCCTATGTCGAGGGCCTGCGCATCGACGAGGCGATGCACCCGCTCACGCTGCTCACGCTCGGTGTCTACGGCGAGGTGTTGCCCAACCAGAATGGCGCGCCGGTGCGCGTCGTTGTGCCCTGGAAATATGGCTTCAAGAGCGCCAAGTCGATCGCCCGCATCCGTTTGGTCGAGAAGATGCCGGTCACCGCGTGGAACCGCGCGCAGCCCTCTGAGTACGGCTTCTTCTCCAACGTCAACCCCGAGGTCGACCACCCGCGCTGGAGCCAGGCGCGCGAGCGTCGCATCGGCGAGTTCCGCAAGCGCGACACGCTCATGTTCAATGGCTATGCCGAGCAGGTGGCGAGCCTCTACACCGGCATGGACCTGCGCAAGTGGTTCTAGGCGGTTTGACGGCCGCATCGGCGCGGCCAGTCGGTGCGGGAGGCGCGTCCCCGGCGCTGCAGCGCTTGCGCGCCGCCATCTGGATCGCCTGCCTGCTGCCGCTGGCGCGACTGGTCTGGCTCGGCCTCAACGATGGTCTCGGCGCCAATCCGATCGAGTTCATCAGCCGCTCGACCGGCACCTGGACGCTGGTCATCCTGCTGGCGACGCTCTGCGTGACCCCGTTGCGGCAACTGACCGGCTGGACCGAGTTGGTCCGCGTACGGCGCCTGCTCGGCCTGTTCACCTTCTTCTACGTCTGCCTGCACTTCGTCAACTGGATCGTGGTCGACCAGTTCTTCGACTGGCCGGCGATGATCAAGGACATCGCCAAGCGGCCCTTCATCACGGTGGGTTTTGCCGGGTTCATGCTGCTGTTGCCGCTGGCGCTGACGTCCACCGATGCCATGCGCCGCCGCCTCAAGCGCAACTGGGGGCGGCTGCACAAGGTGGTCTACGCGGTGCCGGTGCTTGGCGTACTGCACTACTGGTGGCTGGTGAAGAAGGGTGTGCAGACGCCGTTGCCGTACACCGTGGCGGTGGTGGTGCTGCTCGGGTGGCGCGCGGCCGCTTGGTGGCGGCAGCGCGTTGCGTCGGCGGTGCGTTAACTCCGGCGCGATTGCCGGACGCCGGATGGTCAGCTAACCTGCTGGATACCCGCCACGAGCCACCCCGACTTGCCGTCGCGCGACTTGGTCAGGTGCCAGACCTCGTCGACCTCGCTCGATACGACACCGGCGTCTTCGTACAGACGACCCGTATAGCGCACACTCACGACCCAGCGACCGGGCTCCTCGGCGTAGTCGACGATCGCC
>DALYGT010000378.1:0-1541 GCA_031971375.1 Burkholderiales bacterium
GGCTTTGGCGCAGGCGGGCGCAGCAGCGCGGGGACCTCGGTCGCGCCCCGGCTGCGTGTCGGCGGAGGCGCAAGACTGCGGCGTTGCTCAACCGTCTGGAAGGCGCTGGCAGGCAGCGCCATGGGGTCGATCTCGGTGGCCGGGTCGCGCAGCGTCGGCACTGGCAGGGCGCGGGGCTCGCGCGGACCGCGGTCCGCATAGCCGCGCCCGGCAAGGCCGCGATCGCCGGGAACGCCCGACACGTTGCGGCGCGGCGCACGTTCGCGATCGCCACCCGAGGACCCACCGGGCAAGCTCGGTACCGGCATACGCGCGATCTGCATCTTGAGCAGCGCCTCGATGTCGGCCAGATTGCGAGACTCCTCCGGGCTGACGAAGGACACCGCCTCGCCCGGACAACCGGCACGGCCGGTACGACCGATGCGGTGCACGTAGTCCTCGGCGGCGCCGGGCAGGTCGAAGTTGATCACCATCGGCAGCTGCTCGATGTCGATGCCACGCGCAGCCACGTCGGTGGCGACCAGCACATTGAGCTCGCCGGCCTTGAACGCCTCGAGCGCCTTGATGCGTTCGCCCTGCGATTTGTCGGAGTGGATCGCGGCGGCTTGCACGCCCTCGCGGACCAGATACTGCGTCAAGCGGTTGGCGCCGATCTTGGTCCCGCAGAAAACCAGGATCTGCGGCAGTTGCCGCTCACGGATGAGCGCGAGCAGCGCGCCGCGCTTGCGCTCGGCATCGATCTCGACGACCTGCTGGTTGACCAACTCGGCCGGCGAGTTGCGACGTGCCACCTCGACAGTGATCGGGTCGGTCAGCAGCGAGTCGGCGAGCTTGCGGATCTCCGGCGAGAAGGTCGCCGAGAAGAAGAGCGTCTGACGCTGCGCCGGCACCTTGCTGACGATGCTGCGGATATCGTCGATGAAACCCATGTCGAGCATCCGGTCGGCCTCGTCGAGCACCAGATGCTGCACAGTGCCCAGATTGACCAGCTTGCTCTTGAGGTGATCGAGCAGGCGCCCGGGGGTCGCCACCAGGATCTCGACGCCCTTCCTGAGTGCCTGCACTTGCGGGTCCATCGGCACGCCGCCATAGATGGCGAGGATGCGAAACGGTGTGTTGCGGCTGAAGTTGCGGATGCTCTCCTCGACCTGCAGCGCAAGTTCGCGCGTCGGGGTAAGGATCAACGCCCGCACCGGGTGCCGCGCCGGCGATGCGCTGGTGTTGGCGTGCGGCAGCAGGCGCTGCAGGATCGGCAACGAGAACGCGGCGGTCTTGCCGGTGCCGGTCTGCGCGATGCCGACGATGTCGCGGCCCTGCATCGCAGCGGGCACCGCCTTGACCTGGATCGGCGTCGGGGTGGTGTAGCCGAGTTCGTCCAGCGCCCGCTGGATCAGCGGGTCCAGGCCCAGCGCGTCGAAGCGCGCGTCTGCGATTTCTGTGTCGGTCATGTGGACCGGACTATATCACCCTGTTTCCCGGCACTCTGTGAGCAGGCGCCGTGCGATAGAATGCGGGCCTGTCCGCAGCGGCCGAGCAATGAC
>DALYGT010000379.1:0-1540 GCA_031971375.1 Burkholderiales bacterium
GGCTGGCCCGACGCGCCGCGCGACCCAGTAGTTGGTGTTGTCGCCAGCCAGCGCGGCGAGCACCAGCACGGCAATCATCAGCCACAGGGGGGTGCCGATCAGGGCGCCGACCGCACCGGCCACGAACAGCAGGCTGTCGCCCGGCAGGAAGGGCGCGACCACCAGCCCGGTCTCGGCCCAAACGATGAAGAACAGGATCAGCAGGAAGCCGCTGCCGTAGTTGCGCGCCAGCTCGAGCAGGTGGACATCGAGGTGGAGCAGCAGGTCGGCCGCCGCAGCGAGCGTCTCCGTCATCAGGGCATCGCGTCGACTTGCTCTTTGACCGGCTTGACCAGGTCGGCCTGCGTGACGCCGAGCCACATCACCAACGCCGAGGCGACGAAGGCCGACGAGTAGATGCCGAACAGGATGCCGATGGTGAGTGCCAGCGCGAAGCCATGCAGCGCCTCACCGCCGAACAGCAGCATCGACACCACGGCAAGCTGCGTACAACCGTGCGTGATGATGGTCCGGCTCATGGTGCGGGTGAGCGCGTTGTCGATGATGTCCGGGACGCTGCGACCACGCAGCTTGCGGAAGTTCTCGCGGATACGGTCGAACACCACCACCGACTCGTTGACCGAGTAGCCCAGCACGGCCAGTACCGCAGCGAGCACGGTGAGCGAGAACTCCCACTGGAAGAAGGCGAAGAAGCCGAGGATGATGACCACATCGTGGAGGTTGGCGATCAGCGCCGAGACGCCGAACTTCCACTCGAAGCGCATCCACAGATAGACGACGATGCCGAGACAGACGAACAGCAGCGCCATGCCGCCGTCGCTGGCCAGTTCCTTGCCGATCTGCGGCCCGACGAACTCGACGCGGCGCAGCTCGATGCCCGACTCGACACCCTTGAGCGCGTTGAAGACCTGATCCGACAACTGTGCGCTGGTCACACCTTCCTTGACCGGCAGGCGGATCAGCACGTCTCGCGAGCTGCCGAAGTTTTGAACCGCAGCGTCGGCAAAGCCGAGTTGACCGAGTTCGGTGCGGATACGCCCGAGGTCGGCGGCTTGCGGCGTCGACACCTCCATCACCGTGCCGCCGGTGAACTCGACGGAAAAATGCAGCCCACGGGTACTCAGGAAGAACACCGCGGCGATGAAGGTGACGATCGACACCACGTTGAACCACAAGGCGTGGCGCATGAACGGGATGTCGCGGCGGATGCGGAAGAATTCCATGGCGTTGGGTCCTGTTCGTCCTGATCAGGCGGCAGCGTCGCGCCTGGCCCAGTCGGTGTTGCCGATCGACAGGCGGCCGATGCGCTTCTGCCGGCCATAGACGAGGTTGACCAGCGCGCGCGAGACCAGCACAGCACTGAACATCGACGTCAGGATGCCGAGGCAATGCACCACAGCGAAGCCGCGCACCGGGCCGGAACCGAAGGCCAGCAGCGCCAGGCCGGCGATCAGGGAGGTGATGTTGGAGTCGAGGATGGTATCGAAGGCACGCTCGTAGCCGGCGGCGATCGATGCGCCCGGCGAGTTGCCGTTGCGCA
>DALYGT010000380.1:0-1539 GCA_031971375.1 Burkholderiales bacterium
CTAAAAAAAAGCCCCGCACAGCGGGGCTTTTTTTGCTTTTCAGTGCCGTCGCACGAGGCGTCGGGTTCAAGTCGTCGGCGCGGAGAACCCGGCTGCGCTGAGTTGACGCTGCGCCGCTTTGACCGAATCGTCACGCTCGCTGGCCGGGCCGCTGCCAGCGCCTGTGGTCTCGCGTGAGGCGGCCGGCTTGGTCACGTCGCTGAGCGATCTCTGCAGCAGCGAAGGCGAGATCTCGTTGCCAGAGCCGGCCTTGCCGGCGGCACCAGACTTGAGCAAAGAGCGCGCCTCCTGCGAGATATTGACGCTGACGCTCTTGCCGGAATCTCCGTTGCTGATCGAGGGCGGCAGCGCGATGCCGAGCGCGCGGCGACGCTCCTGGTCCTCGCCTTGCACCGCGCCCGGCTGATCGGGGCGCTTGCCGGCGTTGCCAGCATCGACACCACTGAAATCGATCCTCATTGCCGCCTCCTGGAGGGTTTGGTCGCCCTTTCTGAAACCTTTTGATGCAAGTGCTGCGCGCCGGCGGATCTCAAACCGCTTCCAGACGCATTGCGTCAAGCCTTAAACGTACTTCACCCTGCCCAAAACTTCAATGGCTTGGGCGGTTGACTGATCGTCAGACCGACTTGCGGATCGCCGGCTTCCAGGCCACGTCTGGCACGCCAGCCATGCGGTTGAGGCAGCGGCTGAGGATGAACAGCAGGTCGGAGAGCCGGTTGAGGTAGAGGCGCGGGTTGTCGCTGACGATGTCGGCGGCGTCCAGCGCCACCAGCGCGCGCTCAGCGCGGCGGCAGACGGTACGCGCGACGTGGCAGTGCGCCGCGGCCGGCGTGCCGCCCGGCAGTACGAACTCCGCCAGTGGCGGCAGCAGCGCGTTGTAAGCCGGGATGGCGGCGTCGAGCCGGCCGAGGTGGTCGGCGGTGAGCAGGTTGGAGCCCGGGATGGCGAGCTCGCTGCCGAGGTCGAACAGGTCGTTCTGCACCTGGCTGAGCAGACGCCGGATGTCCTCCGGCAGGTCGTGCACCAGCAGCACACCGAGCTGGCTGTTGAGTTCATCGACGTCGCCGAGCGCATGGATGCGTGGGGCGGTCTTGGAGACGCGGCTGCCGTCGGCGAGGCCGGTCTCGCCGCTGTCGCCGGTGCGGGTGGTGATGTGGGTGAGGCGGTCGGTCATGGTCGGTCGGCTCGCAGGTCTGGGTGAGTAAGGGCGGGAGACAGGGTGGGTGCGATGCGGTGGTGGCGTGGGCGCTCAGGGGGGGCGCCGAGGTGCGGAAACGTACTCGGCTGGCCTGGATGGTGTCAGACCAGCCGCCGCACGGCCTCGAGATACGCCGCGACATCGAAGAGCGTGCCGTGGCGCTGCGTCTTCCACAGCTGCTCGAGCAGGCAGTCGAGGGCGGCATGGCTGGCTTCGTGCGGATCGCCGAGTTTTTCTGCCAGTGCGGTCCACGCCGCGCGAATACCGGGCGGTTGGTCGATCGCCAGCTGCTCCGCCAGTGCGAGGTGGAACGACAGGTGCATGAACGGGTTGGTCTCGCC
>DALYGT010000381.1:0-1537 GCA_031971375.1 Burkholderiales bacterium
GCCTCGAGGCACCAGTGCCCCACCGGGTTGCGGAAAAGCCGCCAGTCGGCGAGTACCGGCGCATTCATGCAGCACCCCCCGCGACTGCACGGGCATCCGTCGCGCCATCCTCGAGCAGCATCTCGGCTTGGCGCGCCTGCGCCTGATGCAGCGCGTAGTAGGCGCCGCGTCGCGCCATCAACTCATCGTGCGTGCCGGTCTCGACCATCTCGCCGCGATCGAGCACCACCAGCCGATCGGCCTTGCGCAAAGTCGACAGCCGGTGCGCGATCGCAATGGTGGTGCGCCCACGCACCAGGTTGTCGAGCGCGGCCTGGATCGCCTTCTCGGTGGTCGAATCCACCGAGGATGTCGCCTCGTCGAGGATGAGAATGCGCGGGTCGATGAGGAGGGCACGGGCGATGCTGATGCGCTGCCGCTCGCCACCCGACAGCGACTGCCCGCGCTCGCCGACCAGCGAGTCGTAGCCATGCGGCAGCCGCATGATGAACTCGTGGGCGTTGGCCGCACGCGCCGCCGCGACGATCTCGGTGCGGCTCGCATCCGGTCGCCCGTAGGCGATGTTCTCGGCGATGGTGCCGAAGAACAGGAACGGCTCCTGCAGCACCAGCCCGATGTGGCGCCGGTAGTCGGCCACCGCCAGCTCGCGCACGTCGATGCCGTCGACGCGCACGGCGCCCTCGCTCACGTCATGGAAACGGCAGACAAGATTGACCAGCGTGCTCTTGCCCGAGCCGCTGTGGCCGACCACGCCGATCATCTCGCCAGGTCGGATGTCGAGGTTGAGGTGACGGATGACCTGGCGGTTGCCGTAGCGGAAGCTCACATCCTGCAACTGGATGCGGCCCTCGACGCGCGGAAGCGGTCGCGGGTGCTCCGGCTCCGGCACGTTGCTGACGTGGTCGAGGATGTCGAAGATGCGCTTGGCTCCGGCCGCCGCCTTCTGTGTATGCGAGACGATCCGGCTCATGCTGTCGAGCCGGGTGTAGAAGCGGCCAATGTAGGCGATGAAGGCCGCCAACGTGCCGACCGTGATGTCGTCGTTGGAGACCTGCCAGATGCCGAAGGTCCAGACCACCAGCAAGCCGATCTCGGTGAGCAGTGTCACGCTCGGCGCGAACATCGACCAGACCTTGTTGACGCGGTCGTTGATCTCGAGGTTGTGACGGTTGGCGGCGCGGAAGCGCTCGGCCTCCCGGCCCTCCTGCGCAAAGGCCTTGACCACGCGGATGCCGGGGATGGTGTCGGCGAGCACGTTGGTCACCTCGGACCAGATGCGGTCGGCGCGCTCGAAACCGCGCCTGAGGCGGTCGCGCACGACGTGGATGAGGTAGCCGATGACCGGTAGCGGCAGCAGCGTCACCAGTGCCAGCCAGTGGTTGATGCTGAACAGCACCAGCGCGGTCATCGCGATCATCAGGATGTCGGTGGCGAAGTCGAGCAGGTGCAGCGACAGGAAGACGTTGATGCGGTCGGTCGCGGCACCGATGCGCGCCATCAGGTCGCCGGTGCGCTTGCTGCCGAAATACGAGACGGA
>DALYGT010000382.1:0-1536 GCA_031971375.1 Burkholderiales bacterium
GATGACGCGGCCTTTGCAGGCGAGCAGGATCGCGACCGCGGCCATGAAGCCCGCGTCGATGCGCTCAGCCAGCGCAGCGACGGCGCGTGCCTCGATCTCGACCACCCGGCGCGCGAGTTGGCGGGTGCGCGTCTGGTCGTCGACACGCGTGAGGTCCTCGACGCGAGCGGCGGCGTCGGCCGAGGCGGCGCGGTGTGCGGCGGATTCCATGGTCGCCGATTATACTGCCGAGCATGAGAACGCCCCTCCATTCCCTGATCCCCGCGGTCGGCGTCGTTGCACTCGCGCTACCCGCCATCGTCTCCGCCATGCCCGCCGCCGACCTCCAAAAGGCCAAGGATTCGGCACAGATGCTCGCGCGCAAGTCGGCTCAATACGAGCTTTGCGGTGTGCCCAATGCCAACGACCTGCGCAAAAGCCTGATCGACTTTGGCCAGCGTTGTGGCGCCGCGCCCGGTGAGCTCGACGTCATCGGCAAGGCTTACGACAGCAAGCGCAAGGAACAGATGAAGGCGCTGGTCAACGGCAACTACGTCTGCCCGGTGCAGCCGGCCCAGGCGCAGGAGATGATCGCCCGTGACCTCGTCTCGATCGGCGCGGTCGACTGCCAGCCGGCCAAGACCAAGTTGCAGCTTCGCTGAGTGGCGGTCGCGCTGTCCTTGCACTGGCTTCCGCGCGGCGCATCCCCTGCCGCCGAGTCAATCTGACGCCCATGGCCGGCAAGTACTACATCAAGACCTACGGCTGTCAGATGAACGAGTACGACTCGTCGCGCATGGGCGACGTGCTCGAGGCCGAATACGGCATGACACCGACCGACGACCCGCAGCAGGCGCAGGTCATCCTCTTCAACACGTGCTCCGTCCGTGAAAAAGCCCAGGAGAAGGTGTTTACCGACCTCGGCTGGATCCGCGAGTACAAGCAGGCCAACCCCGACGTGGTGGTCGGCGTCGGTGGCTGTGTGGCCAGCCAGGAGGGCGAGGCCATCGTCAAGCGGGCGCGCTATGTGGATGTGGTCTTTGGCCCGCAGACCCTGCACCGCCTGCCTGAGTTGATCGAGCAGCGCCGCCGCACCGGCCGCGCTGCGGTCGACATCACCTTCCCCGAGATCGAGAAGTTCGACAGCCTGCCGCCGGCGCGCGTCGAGGGCGCCAGCGCCTTCGTCTCGATCATGGAGGGCTGCAGCAAATACTGCACCTTCTGCGTGGTGCCCTATACCCGCGGCGAGGAGGTCTCGCGGCCGCTGCTCGACGTGCTCGCCGAGATCACCGACCTCGCCGAGCGCGGCGTCAAGGAGGTGACCCTGCTCGGCCAGAACGTCAACGCTTACCGTGGCGCCATGACCGGTGTCGAGGTCGCGGGTGGCGACGAGGCCGGTGCCTTTGCCGACTTTGCGCTGTTGCTGGAGTTGGTCAACGATGTCGAGGGCATCGAGCGTATCCGCTACACCACCAGCCACCCGCGCGAGATGACGCAGCGCCTGATCGACGTCTACGCCACCTGCCCCAAGCTGGTCAGCCACCTGCACCTGCCGGT
>DALYGT010000383.1:0-1535 GCA_031971375.1 Burkholderiales bacterium
AGGCAAGACAGGGCCACGGCAGTTGATTGCTCGCAACGAGGTCTTGCCTTGTTTGGAGCGACTGATCCAGATGTCGGCACCCGAGCGCGAGAACTTGGAGGCCATGCTGGCCAACCCCATTCAAAGGCACATCTTCGTGACCCCAGGTGGTCGCAGGTGAATCGCCCCGGGTTTGCTAGACACCTGCTGACCTCGGGGAATGACGCTCTTCGAACTGTACCGGCGAGAGGCCGGTGGCGGGTTTACTTGCTCGCGAGCTGCCAGCTGCCGTCCCACCGCTCCGGCGGGTCGCGCAGCAGCGCCCAGCAGCGCGCGAGCAGCGTCTTGGTCGGGCCATCGTCGGGGGCGATGCCGAGGCATGTCGCAAACGCCTTCTGCGCCTCGCGCCAGTTGCCGTCGCGGTAGAGTGCCAAGCCACGGGCATAGGCCTCGACCAGACCCTCCGGCAGGGGGTCGGGCGAGCCGGCGGCGCCAAGAAGCTCGAACACCGCCACCGGCTCAGTCTTGCCGACGACCGACAGCGAGTCGATCTCACGCACCCGGATCGCCTCGCCGGCCATTTCGCGCGTCGTCTCGTCGAGCAGCACACGCGTGCCATAGACCTTGTTGGCGCCCTCGAGTCGCGAGCCCAGGTTCACCGTGTCGCCCATCACCGTGAAGCTGCGCGAGGTCTTGGAACCGATGCTGCCGACGATGGCATCGCCGCTTGCCAAGCCGATGCGCATGCCGACATTCGGCACGCCCTTGCGCAGCCCGACCAGGTCGGGGACCCGCGCGCGGAACGCCTCCAGTGCATCGAGTTGCGCCGCGACAGCGAGGCATGCGTCGGCGGCCTGAGTGGCTGCCGGCGAGAACGGCGGCGACCAGAACGCCATGATCGAGTCGCCGATGTACTTGTCGATGACGCCGTTGTGGGCTCGGATCGGCTCCGACATCACGGCAAAGTACTCGTTGATAAAACCAACGAGCCCGGCCGGGCTGAGCAATTCGGCGAGGGCGGTGAACGCCACCAGGTCGGAGAAGTAGACCGTCACCACCTGTTTCTCGCCGGCCGGCGCGCCCTCGGTCCGACCGCTGATCAGGTTCTCGACGATGCGCGGGTCGACATACTGGCCAAAGGTCTCCTTGATGCGCTGCTTGTGCCGGTAGAGCGACATCTGCGTGCCGATACGGGCCATGGCGATGGCCGGGCTCACTGGTTTGGTGATGTAGTCCACGGCGCCCATCGCCAGACCGAGCGCCTCGTCCTCGCTGTCCGACTTTGCGGTGAGGAAGATCACCGGGATCTGCGCCGTCGCCGGGTTCGCCTTGAGCTGGCGGCAGACCTCGTAGCCGTCCATCTCGGGCATGACGATGTCCAGCAGGATGAGATCGGGGGGCTGCTCGCCGAACGCGATCTTGAGTGCGCGCTCCCCGTTGGTGGCGGCCTTGACCGTGTACTCCTGCTGCAGCAAGCCGCTCATCAGCGTGACATTGGCCGGCGTGTCGTCGACGACGAGGATGGTGGGGCGGGTGGCGTCGGTCATGCGGTCTCG
>DALYGT010000384.1:0-1534 GCA_031971375.1 Burkholderiales bacterium
CGGTCTGGGTGTAGTCACGGAACTCGTATTCGCCGCTGAGCTGGGCGTTGCAGGTCTGCCACTGGCGGCGCAGGCCAAGGCTCGCGCCATAAAAGGTGGCCAGCCCGCTGCCGCCCAGGCTGAGGTGGCGCACGCTGCTGCCGGCGATCACCGCCAGCGTCTCGTTGAGCGGGCGCACGTGCGACACCCCCGCCGCCACCTCATAAAAGTCAAAGTCCTGCTCGCCGGCGTATTGGCGGCCGCGCAGAAAGCCGAGCAGGGTGGTGGCGCTACCGTCGTCGTGGGCAAAGTCGCGGTACAGGCTGCCGCGCAGCTGCAGCTGTGCGTCGCGGCGTGGCCGCTGGTCGGGCGCCACGCTCACCTGCACCGGCGGGCGGTCGATGGGCGTCAGGCTGAAGCCGCTCACCGCCAGCCCGGCGTTGGCGTTGCTGGTCGCGCCGGCCAGCACGGCGAGGTCGCCATGCCAGCCTCTGGTGGCGGCCTGCAGCGGGTCTGGCGCCAGCAGACGGCGCGCCTGCAGGATCTGCGCGCGCAGCGCCGGCGGCGGGTCGAAGGTCTGCTCGACGTGCGCGAGGATCGCCTCGGCGCTGGCCGGGTCGTGCAGCCGCGCGTGGACGATGGCGAGGTCGAGCCACGCACCGGCGTGGGTCGGGCGGTGGAGCACCACGCGCTCCAGCGCGTCGAGCGCCAGCTGCAGCTCGCCGGCCTCCAGCGCCGCCACGCCGAGCAGGTAGTCGTAGTCCGGGTCGCCGGCACGCGCCTCCTGCTGCGCCCGCAGCGCGTCGAGCGTGGCGCGGGGGTCGGGGGCGGGCAGCGACGGGGAGGTGTTGTCGCTAGCGCGGGCGGGGGCGTTGGGCGCGAGGGCGGCGACCGCCAGCGCGATACCGATCAGGCGGGCGGCACACGCCGCCTTACTTCTTGCCATAGGTGCTGTCGTGGTCGGGGGCCACGGAGAGGAAGCACATGAACCCGCCGACGCGGTGGGCAGTGGCCCTGCGCGAACGGGTGATGCGCAGCGAATAGACCGCGTCGACGCCCTCCGGCGGTCGGACGCTGGCGATCCTCTCCCACTTGAGCCCGGCATCGCGGTACACCTGCGCCCAGGTCATCTGTAGAAGCTTGGCGAAGGTCTCGAGGGCAGCGTGGCGCTCCTGCTTCTGCAGAGCGAGCAGTTGCACCTGGAACGGCGCGTGGTTCAGGTCGAGCCGGACCCTCGTCTCCGCGTCACTCGGCATCGGCGAGCCGGCGCAGGATGTCGGGGGTCTCTGCGTCGCTCGGCGTGTGATCGGCAGCCCAAGCCAGGGCAGCTTGCAGATCTGCCGCAGCAACGGGCTCGTGGAGCCAGAGTTCGTTGTCAGGGATCACGGTGACGGTGCGTACCACCCAGACACCGGGCTCCCGCTCCTCCACCAGCACCTGCCGGCCCGCGAACTGCTTGCCCAGGGAGATTTGGCCGTTGGCCCCGACGACCTTTACAGCGGATTGTGCTGGCGTTGCGAGCATGGTGCGTTCCTAATTTAGGAAAACACCAACT
>DALYGT010000385.1:0-1524 GCA_031971375.1 Burkholderiales bacterium
GCGGCAGATGTCTGTCACGCCGGAGTCGGAGTTGGTGGTGGCGCCGGCCGGGTAGAGCTTGACGCCGTGCACGAAGCCGCTCGCCTTGGCGGCGGCGATCTCCGCTGGCGGCGTGACGTCGGTCAGGTACAGCGTCATCAAGGGATCAAAGTCGCTGCCCGCCGGCCGCGCTGCGAGGATGCGTTCGCGGTAGGCGCCCGCCAGCGCAGTGGTGGTCACCGGCGGCTTGAGGTTGGGCATGACGATGGCGCGGGCGAACTGGCGCGCGGTGTCGGGCAGCACGGCGGCCAGCGCGGCGCCATCGCGCAGGTGCAGATGCCAGTCGTCGGGGCGGGTGAGGGTGAGCGTGTCGGTCATGGCGTCGAGTGTAGCGCGGTGGGCGGGCGGGCCCGCGCAGCGGGTACGATTCGAGGATGCCCGCCGAGCCGCTCACTGTCGCCTGCCTTTGCGCCGCCTGGTGCCGCACCTGCGACGCCTACCGCGAGGTGTTCGACGCCGCCATGACTGAGCTGTGCGCGGCAGGGCACGCGGTCAGCGCGCACTGGATCGACATCGAGGATCAGGCCGAGCTGGTCGGCGAGCTTGACGTCGAGACCTTCCCGACGCTGCTGGTGGCTGTTGGCGGTGAGGTCCGCTTCTATGGACCGCTGGAGCCGCAGCCCGAGACCTTGCGAAGGATGCTGCGCGGCGCTCTGGCAGCGCATGGCGCCACCGGTGCGCCGGAAGCGCCGCCCGCCGTGGCGCGGGTGCTGCGCAGCCTCGCCAGCTAAGGGGAACGGCATCGGCCAAGCCGACGATGCGTTGATTCGAGGTCGGCCGGAGAATCGCGCGGTCACTTTGAGTCGGGCGCCCAAGGACGGATGAGCAGCCGTTCAGGCGTGATATCTTTTGTCATGTCTGAAATCAAGGTTGTCGATGAGATCCACAAGATCCCGGACAAGCGAGGTAACGGCCTGTTGCGTCGAGAGGTCTGGATCGACGATGCCACTGGTGAGGTGGCGCGCTACAACTTGGCCTACATCAATCACCGCCTCTTCGCCGGAGACAATGGCAGGGTGGTCGGCTATGACAACGCGCACCATGGTCATCACAGGCACTACTTTGGCGACATCGAGGCTGTTGATTTCAAGAGTTTTGAGGATGTGGAAGACCGGTTCGAGCGGGACTGGACGGCGCTGAGGAGGTGCAAGTGAGCAAAGTCATCATCAAGACGGGAACCGAGCAGGAGTTCTTCGAGCGGGGTCGGCAGATTGCGCGTTCAGCCGACCTGGGCGAGCGCCTCCAGTCCATACGTATCCTGAGTTTCGAAGACCCGGTCGAACTGGTCCGCCTGCTGACCGCTGCCCGTCTGGCGGTGTTCCGGGCTGTCAAGGAGGCCCCCGGATCGATCACCGAGATCGCCGGGCGACTCCATCGCGACCGGAGCGCGGTCAAGCGTGATGTCGATGCACTCGAGGGTGCCGGCCTCGTATTGGTAGTAGAAAAGGTGCTGCCAGGTCACGGGCGAATGAAAGAGGTCAGGGC
>DALYGT010000386.1:0-1517 GCA_031971375.1 Burkholderiales bacterium
GTGTCCAGTCGTGGCGCAGGCGGTCGGCGAGGTACTGGCCGTCCATGCGCTTGAGAAAGGCGTCGACCGCGGCCGGGTCGGCGTTCTCCAGCCGCATGCGCAGCCGCCAATAGTCCGCGTAGGGCTCGAGGACGTGGCCTGAGAGCCTGGCAGCGTGCTTGTCGAGCAGGTCGGCACGGCCGGTGCGGAAAGCCTCGCGGGCAGCGGTGAAGGCGTTGTCGGCAGCGCGTGAGGCGAGCGCATCGCCCGACCCGGTCAGCACGACCAGCAGCGCGCACAGCGTGAGGCGCAAGCCTGCAGATGACGCGACCCGACGGCAGGCGGGTCGGCACGGGGCTGCTAGAGTGAGTCTCACAGTCGTTGGTTCGGAAGCATGTTCACCAGCCGGGATCCCAGCAGCGGGTCGATCATACAGTCGTTCCGCAGCCACTCGCTGACGCGTGTCATGCGCATCGCAGACCGCGTCGCGGCGGCTCAGGTGCGCTGGTCGGCCACTGCGCCGTCAGAGCGCTCGGCCTGCCTGATACGCCTGGCCGCTGCTTTGCGCGCGCAGCGACACGCGCTCGCCTCGACCATGACCGGCGAGATGGGCAAGCGCACCGCCGAGGCGCTCGGCGAGGTCGAAAAGTGCGCGCTTGCTTGCGATTTCTACGCCGTGCATGGGCAGGCCTTCCTCGAGCCCGAGCGCTTCGCCACTGAAGCTGCCGAGGCCTACGTCGAGTATCCGCCCGCAGGCGTCGTGCTGATGGTCATGCCATGGAATTTCCCGCTCTGGCAGATCGTTCGCTGTGCAGTGCCCGCTTTGGTGGCGGGCAATGGCGTGCTGGTCAAGCCGGCGCCCTCGACCCCGGCCACGGCGCTGATGTTCGAGTCGTTGGTCGCCGGCGCAGGCTTCGCCCCCGACCTGCTGCGCGTGATCCTCGCCGATGTGCCCAAACTCGAATCAGTGGTCGCCCACCCGGCGGTGGCGGTGGTGTCGGTGACCGCGTCCGAGGCGACAGGCCGCGAGATGGCGGCGCTGGCCGGGCGCCAGCTCAAGCGCAGCGTGCTCGAACTCGGCGGTTCTGATCCGTTCGTGGTCCTCGCCGATGCCGACGTCGATGCCGCACTGGCCGCCGCAGTGACGGCGCGATTCCACAATTGTGGGCAATCCTGCATCGCCCCCAAGCGCCTGATCGTCGTACCGGAGGTCGCCGAGCGCTTCGTGACGGGCTTGCGCGAGGCCATCGCGCGGCTGCGTATCGGCGACCCGCGAATGCCGGAGACCGACGTCGGTCCGATGGCCAGCCGCGAGGCGCGGGCGCGGCTGCACGCGCAGGTCTGCGACTCGGTGACAGCCGGCGCGCAGCTGGCCGTCGGCGGCAAGCTGCCGGCAGGGTCGGGCGCGTTCTACGCTCCGACTCTGCTCGACCATGTGGCTCCGGGCATGCCTGCGTTCGATGACGAGTTGTTCGGGCCGGTGGCCTGCGTGGTGCGGGCAGAGAGCGACTCGCATGCGCTGCATCTGGCGGCAGCGA
>DALYGT010000387.1:0-1508 GCA_031971375.1 Burkholderiales bacterium
GCCGCGACGCTCGCCTTGATCGCGGCCTCGTTCTTGGGCACGCCGGCAAAGGCGCCGTTGAGGTCGACCAGGTGCAAACGACGCGCGCCCTGCGCGACCCAGTGCGCCGCCATCGCAGCGGGCTCCTCGGAGAACACGGTCGCGTCTTCCATGAGCCCCTGTTTTAGGCGGACACAGTGTCCGTCCTTGAGGTCGATGGCGGGGATCAGCAGCATGGAAAGGGCGCGGTCAGGATGATACGGGGAAGGCGATGGGTGCCGTGCAAGTGGTATCGGTTCGGGCAGTGTGAAGACTGACGGAGCGACTCAGGCGGCTTGACCATCCCAGTTGACGAAGTTTCGCAGCAGGGCGAGCCCCGCAGTCTGACTCTTCTCTGGGTGGAATTGTGTGGCGAACAGGCTGCCCCGCGCAACTGCACAGCAGAAGCGGCCGGGATAGGCGCTGGTGCCAGCGGCGAGCGCAGGATCGGCCGGCTCCACAAAGTAGCTGTGAACAAAGTAGAAGCGGCTGCCGTCGGCGATGCCGTGCCAGAGCGGGTGTTGCGCCTCGCCCAGTGCAGATGCGCTCAGCATCTGGCTGACCGGGACTTGATCGACCCCATTCCAGCCCATGTGCGGCACCTTGAGGCGCTCGCCGCCGCTGTGCGCGCCGGCTGGCGGCGCAAATCGGCGCACGCGCCCCGGCAAGACACCCAGCCCGGCGCAGTCTCCCTCCTCGGAGTGCTCGAACAGCGCCTGCAGGCCAAGGCAGATGCCGAGGAAGGGCTTGGCGGCGATGGCGTCGCGCAGCACCGACACCAGACCGCGGGCAGTGAGTTCGCGCATGGCGTCGGGCATCGCGCCCTGGCCGGGGAAGACGACGCGGTCGGCGGCGGCGATGGCGCTGGCGTCAGCCGTCACTTCGATGCGGGCGCTGGGGGCGACGTGCTCGAGCGCCTTGGCCACCGAGCGCAGATTGCCCATCCCGTAATCGACCACCGCGATGCGGCCCGCCATGCGATCAGCCCCGTCGATGCTTGTGTCAGGCCCGCAGCGCGTCAGCCCTGCAGCGCGCCCTTGGTCGAGGGGATGGTGCCGGCCGCGCGCGGATCGGGCGTGGTCGCCATCCGCAGCGCGCGGGCGAACGCCTTGAACACCGTCTCGGCCTGATGGTGGGCGTTGCGGCCGCGCAGGTTGTCGACGTGCAGCGTGACACCGGCGTGGTTGACGAAGCCCTGGAAGAACTCGTGGAACAGGTCGACATCGAAGTCGCCGATGCGCGCACGGGTGAACTCGACATGGAACTCGAGGCCCGGACGGCCGGAGAGGTCGACCACGACACGCGACAGCGCCTCGTCGAGCGGCACGTAGGCGTGGCCGTAGCGCGTCAAGCCCTTCTTGTCGCCGACCGCCTGCGCAAAAGCCTGCCCGAGGGTGATGCCGACGTCTTCCACGGTGTGGTGGGCGTCGATGTGCAGGTCGCCGGTGGCCTTGAGGTCGAGGTCGATCAGCCCGTGGCGGACGATCTGG
>DALYGT010000388.1:0-1508 GCA_031971375.1 Burkholderiales bacterium
TGGTGGCTTTTGACGATGCGATGCGAGAACTCGGCATGGGCAACGCGGTGACCACCTTCACCGCCTCGGATTTTGGCCGCACGCTGACTGTCAACTCCGATGGCTCAGACCATGGCTGGGGCAGCATGCATCTCATCCTGGGCGGGGCGGTGAAGGGCAGATCGCTCTACGGCATCCCGCCGGTGGTCGGCAGTGACGAGGTCGACGACGTGGGCCAAGGCCGCCTGCTGCCGACGACCGCAGTTGATCAGTACGCCGCGACGCTGGGCAAGTGGTTCGGACTCAACGATGCGCAGCTGCTGGGGGTCCTGCCCAACCTCGCCAACTTTGCGCCCAAGTCGCGCAACGTCGGCTTCATGAGGGCCTGAACGCGTCAGGGCTGGCCGAGGCCGGACCGAGCTGCAGTGTGCGGTCCGAGAAGCCGCCCCAGCGGCGCCAACAAACCGCTCGCCGTGGGCCGCTCATCCGGCAAAAGCTCGCCGGCGCGGCCATGCACCCAGACGCCGAGCTGTGCAGCAGTGGGCGCGTCGAGGCCACGCGCCAGCAGCGCGCCGATCAGCCCGCTGAGCACATCACCGGTACCCGCGGTGGCGAGGCGGTTGCTGCCGGTCGGGTTGCGGACCACGCGGACGCCTTGCGCGTCGAACCACGCCACCAGCGTCCCGGCGCCTTTGAGCACGGCGACCGCGCCATAGCGCTCGGCGAGCGCGCGGGCGGCTGCGGGGCGATCGGCCGCCACCGCGTCGACCGTGGTGTGCAAGAGTCGCGCCGCCTCCGCCGGGTGTGGGGTGAGGACGGTCGGTGCGGCGTGCTCGACGCGGGTGCTGCGGGCGCGGGCGCGGGCGCGGTCGGTGAGGTCGGCGCGACGGGCCAGCAGGTTGAGCGCATCGGCGTCGAGCAGGAGCGGCAGCGGCGTGTCCAACGCCTGCGCCAGCAGGTCGGCGGCGGGCGCCGCCGTGCCCATGCCGGGGCCGACGACCAGCGCAGTGAGCGGCAGATCGGTGGCGAGCAACTGCTCGGCGCGGCGCAGCATCAGCTCGGGATAGAGCGGGTCGACGACGGGCGCTGCCGGGTCGATCTGCCCGACGTATACGCGGCCTGCCCCGCCGTGCAGCGCCGCCCGCCCCGCCAGCCACGCTGCGCCGACCATGCCCGGCGCACCGCCGAGGATGCCGGCAGCGCCGCGCGAGCCCTTGTGCGCGTCAGGCGGCAGACACAAGGCCGCCAGATCCAGCGCGGCGGGGTCGATGGTCGTGGGTTGAAGGGATGCTGCGCGGGGTGCCATCGGCGGAGCATACGGCGGTTGTCGCCAGCGCGGCAGCATCACACTGGACAGCCCGGGCAAGCACCCCGACGACATCGACGGTGTCCAAGACAAACGAACGGCAAATCAGGACAATACGCACACTACCCCAGCGCAACCGGACGCTGGCGACAACCAGAAAGCACCGATGCTCCAAGCGCGCCCCCGCCTGCTGTCGCGACGATCCGCAATGACGTCCCTCGCT